>CAMBRR010000064.1 GCA_945870315.1 uncultured Bacteroidales bacterium | reverse complement strand
TCCTCATTGCGGTCCATAAGCGCCTTCACGAGTTCAAACTCCTCCCTGCACATATCCTGAGCCTCGTCAATGACAAGGACCGATTTAGATATCCTGGATGGCTCGACTTCCCCGTCAAGAATCATTCTAGTTGCCCGGGAAACCACATCATTGGAATCATCAAGGTTCCCCACACGCCCGAGAATATCAAAGGCATAGGAATGGAAAGTCTTGATTTCCACAAACATAGCCGCATTGCCAATCAACTTTGCAAGCCTCTCCTTGAATTCCGTGGCAGCCGTCCTGGAAAAAGTCAGCATAAGGAGCTGCTCGTGCTTGACATCCTCAAGCATCAATATTGAGGCAAGTTTATGAACCAGCACCCGCGTCTTTCCGCTGCCCGGTCCGGCGGCTACTACGATACAGCGGGATTCCTTGTCATTGATGATTTCCATCTGTCCCGGCGAAAGCTGCCTGAAGAGCTGGTTGTATTTGGCAGGCGTCAGATTGCGTTCGATTTCCTCGACACGCTCACCCTTGAAGTACTTGGCTATGAATTTCCTGTAATCCATCCGGAAGTAGTCGCTGACGTAGGCGAGAGCGGCATTGTAGTCCTTCACCATAAGGTTTGCGTACTCCCCGACAATGTGGACCTGCTGGATTTTCTGTCTGTAGAACTCATCCAGCATCTTATAGTCATCTTTCTTGTACTGGAACTTGGCATCCTTTATACGGCGGATATCCATAGCATTGTATATCACGAGGAATCCGCCTTCTATTTTCAGCGCTCCAATTTTTGAAAGGTACAGCAGGGCCTCCTCCACATCCTCAAGCCGGTAATTCCCCGCATTGCCGAAAAGGCCCTGTCTTTCATTCAGGGCATTGAGCAGTTCCAGAACGGAGAAATGCACAGCCTGCTCCTGCTGACCGGTGGCTTGCCCGTACAGGTACTCTATGACGAAGCGGCTGATGTCTGTCCTTTTCTCGTGCTTGGAGAGGATGGTGTCCATACCATTGACAAGTTTGAGCCTCATCATTCCACCTCCTGCGCCTCCTGTGTTTTTGACATAGCCTTTTATTGAGAGGAAAAACAATATTGTCCTGATGTCCTTCTCCGAAGTAGCCTGTATTCCATCCTTTACAGCATCATCATTCAACAGTTTGGCGGTGACACTGATACCTTCCTCAGGGATCTTTTCAATGATATAGCGTTCGATACGCGCGAAACGGTCCAGGACGGTATTCGCCTTTCGCCCTGTAGAGCCTCCATCATTGAGAAAGGCCGTAAGGTCCTTGGAGTCGGCGAGAATCCCCTCCTGCCTCATCCTGTCAACGGCGGAAATCACTTCGCACTTGGTAAGCGCAAGTATATCAGCAAGATAATCAATGCGGGACTCGGCCTCTGAGCCATTTCCCCTGGATTTGTATTTCTCGGAAATAAGAGACTTGATAATTCGCACGGCCTTCTCCCTGTCCTTCTCGTCGAAAAGAAGAGACTTTTCCAGGCGTGCCCGCGCCTCATCCATATTGCGCACGGTTATGCCTGTCGCAAATACCCGTGGAACATTATTTCCCCTTTCGAGATAGCCGCTCTGCTCCAATGCCGCAACTGCCGTCTTGACCCTTGTCTCAATGTCATTGACCGAGTCGTCCCACCCGGCTGCCCTGGCGATTTCAAGAGCAGAGCAACATAAGTGCGGGCGTTGTCTGGTCAAAGACTTCACAGCCCGCCAAACCTGCTGTATCTCACTTATACTCAGCTTGGTCTGATTGAGCAATATAAAATGTTTGTCAAGGTCGGCATCATTGTACAGGACATAGCAACGGGCCTCGAGATGCGGGTCCCTGCCGGCCCTTCCCGCCTCCTGCACATAATTTTCAAGCGAATCGGAGATGTCATAATGAATCACCAGGCCGACATCCTTCTTGTCCACGCCCATTCCGAATGCTGAGGTCGCCACGATAATCCTGACTTCATCATTCATAAAGGCCTCCTGATTGCGTACCTTGTCGTCCACTTCCATCCTGCCGTTGAACGGCAATGCGGGATATCCGTCCGAAGTCAGTTTCCGGGCAATGTCCTCGGACCTTTTTGTCCTTGACACATAGACAATTGCCGGACAATCGGACTCTGATACCAGGTTTCGGAGAAGGGAATATTTATTATCGTCAGTCTCAGCATACAGCACAGAATAATGGAGATTTGTCCTTGAGGCCGAAGATGCGAACCGGTAGAGTTCAGTCCCGAGTTCCCGCCGGAAATAATCGCAGATATCCTGAACGACCTTCTGCTTGGCCGTAGCTGTGAAACAGGAGACAGGAATGGGCTCAAAGCATTGTTTCTTCTTCTGATACTCCCTGATAAACTTCCCGATATGCATATAGTCCACACGGAAGTCCTGCCCCCAGGCCGAAAAGCAATGAGCCTCATCAATGACAAAGCGGACGACGTCCCGGGACAGCAGAATCTTCTCTATCGTCTTGGACCTCAACATCTCCGGGGAGATATAGAGCAGCGACGCCTCACCATCCCGGACTCTTTCAATGGCATTGGCCCTGTCAATCGGGTCCAGAAGCCCGTTAACGGTGACGGCATCCGTAATTCCGCGAGCAGCCAGATTGTCGACCTGGTCTTTCATCAGGGACTGGAGAGGGGAAATAACGACCGTGAGGCCACGTACGGCACGCCCTGCCATAAGTGCCGGCAACTGGAACGTCAATGATTTTCCTCCGCCGGTAGGGAATATCGCAAGCAGGGATTTGCCCTCGACTGCGGCCCTGGCGGCATTCTCCTGCAATGATTCCCCATCGTATTTCCTGAACTGGTCAAAGCCGAAGAACAGTTTCAGGTTATAATGCAGGTCAAGACTCTTGCCGCAATATGCACAGCCTTCGGCGCAGCGGGTATGCCTGAGCAAATGCAGAAGATACTCCACTTCGGGATAGTTGTAAAGCACCCAGGGCGGAGTCACTGAGCGGTAATCGGAGGTACCGGCCAGGGCGAGGGCGTAGGCCAATGCGACAGGATGACGTTCAATCATCATTTCCAAGTCGGAATGGCCGCAAATCTGGCCATCAAAGGTACGGGCAATGAGAGAGGCGGCTTCCTGTACAGAGCCGATTTCAGCATTGTCTTCTTCCTTACAATATCCTGACACGAGCTTCAGGAAACCGTCAAATTCAGCATTTCCCTGGAGGAGATATCTGTAAAACGACCGCATCTCATGGGTGAGCCGGCTCCATTCTGCAATCTCGTCCATCAGAAGGTCCCTGGCCTTCATACAGTCATTGACAGGGTTGTTCAGCTGATCTGTCTGGAGTTTGTCGTCCTTGAGGAGTCTGTGATAAGGCCTTTCCGGGAACAGCAACGGGGACATATAGAGGGTATCGACAGCAATCCATTCCTTCGTCTTGTCGGAATAATCATGATGTACAATGCAGGAGCCCTCATTGTCAAACAAATATTTGAGGTCGTGATGGATGATATTGTGACCGCAGATGAAATCGGCATCGCGGAGCATCCCAAGGGCATTGTCTTTCGATGCAGAATGCGACATTGCACCATCTCCAGTCACCACTCCGATATCATGAACTTTATTGTCACCGAGTCCCACTTCAACGTCCAGAAACGCCAGTTTGGACGGATCGGAACAGCTCGCAGCATTATTGCCGCGAGATTCATTTCCCCTTAACAGATGGTCCCAGAAAGACATTGTGATTTATACTTCAACAATTGCAAGTTACAAATATACTTCAAGTTTTGAAAGTTGCCAACGGTTGACGCCTCTTGCCACCTGCACAACTTCAATGTCATCCATCATTGATTATATTTATAAATAAATTTTGGATTTATGTAAAATTTAATTATTTTTGCAAAAACAATAAATATGGAGCCGACAAGACAGAAGATAGCAGCCGAGCAGATTGAAGAGGCGATGAAGGCTCGCGGGCTGGGCAGGAAACAGTTTGCGGATTTGATGCACAGGAATCCTTCCGAGGTGACAAAATGGTTGAGCGGCAAGCACAACTTCACCATTGCCCTGCTCCAGGAGATATCAAATGTGCTTGGGGTACAGATTACCGGAGTGGAAAACATTGATGCATTGATCAATGGTTTCGAGGATGGCATAGTAGCGGATTCATTGGAGGAGCCTTCAGCTGTCTACGGCAGAGGAACTGGCCTCAGCAGGAAAATCAAGAGGCGTTCAGCTGAGCTCGGACTCAGCGCGATGAAGTATATTGAAGGCCTTGTGGATGAGGAAATACGCAAGGCCACGGAGCTGCCGAAGATCGCATTCCCTCTGGCTTATAATGAGTTAGTCGAAAAGTTCGCAGGAGTATTGCCCTGCCCGTCAGCGGAAGATCTGGCCAACGATGAAAGACTTGCGAGGATATGGAACAAATAAAAGTTTTCGTTGACACAAATATTGTCCTTGACTACTTCTATGACAGAATGAGAGACGGATGCGCGAAAACCATTGTACTGGTCGGACAGGAATCGATGTATGAAATGTGCATCTCTATTCTGACTGCCATTAATGTTCTATATATCACAAAGAAGTATGAGACCAGAGTGAATCCGGACGATATAGCCCGGTTATTCAGGATTCTTCCGCAAGATTATGAACAATACAGCTACGCACAAACCATCGATATCGATGATTTTGAGGACGCCATGCAGCTAGCCTGCGCCGTCGGTGGCGGTTGCAGGGCATTCGTGACACGTGACAGAGATCTACTAGACTCTGATATCCGGTCAATACAAATTTTCTCTCCGGAGGAGTTCATTGAAAGAATCAAATTGTAAGTAACCATGAGACTATTTACATTGATCGCAATCTCCACCTTGCTGGTGCTCCTGTGCCCATCCATTGCCCGCGGGCAGTACAGGGACACGACCGAAACTTCAATGATGACCTATAGGAAAGGGCATCTGGAGCTGCAGGGAAGCAGGCTTGGCAACGAGGAAGTCAGGATGCTGGTCGGAGAAGACTATGCGAAATACTGCCGTGGCAGGAAGCAGCGGATTGCCGGCTGCATCCTAACCCCGATAGGAACATGCGCCCTCGGAGCCTCCCTATACCTCAGCTACGTAGGACTGATTACCACAGCGTTTGGAAAGCCGGTTCCTTTATACGCCGGGATAGCATTGAACGTAGCCGGCGGAGGAATCCTGGCCTCCGGCATCGCCACCCTGCGGGGCGGCCGCAGCAACCTCAAGGAAATCGCCTCGGGGTACAATAGCGGAAAGATGGGCACCGAAGTCTCATTCGGGCCAACAGGAAACGGAATCGGTATTGCAGTCAGGTTTTAGGGGATGTGCCAACTAAGAATAACATAGCCGAAGAGGAACACTTTGGAACCAATATTTTGCTTGTCAGGCATCGATATTTGACAGTTCAAGCAGCATTTCTGCCGTCATCCAGAAATATGTTATATCTTTACCAAAACAATGAGCGATGAAGAAAGGCCTTTTAATTAAAGAATGGTTAGGTATTACACTTGAGACATACCTGTTGTATAACCTGCTTTGGTTATCGATTGACTATAGGGATTTTCATTGGAGCTATCTCATTGATCCCCTGGATGTTGCCTATTGCGTATCATTTGCATTCTCAAGCATTGTCATAATGCACATAAGTTTGAAAAAGACATTGCGTAACAAAATATCTCCGCAACGATTCTTTCTTAATGGACTGCTGACATTCCTGCTGAATATTCTCCTTGCGATAGCATTCGAGACAATCTCCAATACCTATGTATGGCCGGCTGAAGGTGAGGACTTCTGGTTCAGTACGTATATCATGTGCATCGTGGCAAGTTTCGTATCCGTTGTTCACCTTCTCTACCATTATACGGGAATAATCAAGCAGCAATACGAGGAGAACATTTCACTGGCCAAATCAAATCTGAAAGCTCAATTGGATCCGCACTTCGTCTTCAACAGCATGAACATCCTTGCAGGATTAGTCGAGGAAGACCCTAAACGGGCGGAACAATTCATACTCTCATTTTCAAGGATATACCGAAATATCATATACAATCTCTCAAATGACACCATCACTATTTCAGACGCAATGCGACTCGCCAAGGACTATGTTGTAATAATGAATGAACGCTTCCCGTCATCTATTGAGCTGATAATTGAAGACCTGCACATTGGAAATGACGAAAAAATCATCACAATGGCTTCACAACTCATAATCGAAAATGCAGTAAAGCATAACAGACCCTCTACGGAATGCCCCCTGGTCATTACAATCAGACGGCAAGACAACTATCTTGAATTCACAAACAATATCATCACGGATAATTCTCAAACTATTGAAAAGCAGGAATCTTCAGGCCTTGGACTGAATAATTTATTCCAGCGTTATGCAATCGAGTGCAAGGAAAAGCCTGTCATCACTACAATTGATGAAGATGACAATAAATACTATTCTGTAAAAATTCCTATCCTCAAAAGCAATGAAAGTATTAATCATTGAAGACGAGCCGATTAGCAGCAGACGGCTCAAACGCATGTTGATGGAACTCGAACCGGAGTTGATAACGGAAGGCCCCGCAGCAACCATTTCCGAGGTTGAAACCATCCTTGCGGAAGAAATGGATTATGACCTTATCGTGTCAGATATCAGATTGCAAGGAAGAACAGTATTTGAGGCCTTCAAAAAGAGAAGGCCTCAGTGCCCAGTAATATTTACTACCGCCTACGACGAATTTGCGCTGGAAGCCTTTAAGCACAATGGCATCGATTACCTTCTCAAGCCAATTGATATTGAAGAACTCAGCAATGCCCTTAAGAAGATTGGCCTTATTTCGCTTGCGACGGTTCCTGATTCACACCCTCTCCACACATATAGAGAAAGATTGCTGGCCTGGCAGGGAGAGAATCTTATTCCCATATCAGTGGAAGATGTCGCATATTTTCATTTTGACCAAAGACACGTATATTGCATTCTTTTAAACGGAAAAGAATATCGCATACAGCTCTCTCTAAAAGAATTGGAAGACAGTCTAAATCCAAAAGACTATTTCCGACTTAGCAGGCAATACATTATAGGGGTTAAGGCTATTTGTCATATATCTCAGTCCTTTAACTCTAAACTCTGCGTAAAAATATTGAATTGTAATGAAGAAGTCGAACTGAGCAGAGAGCGTTCCGCTGAACTTCGCAAATGGCTGGAAAGATAAAACCACCCTTGTGCTCTACATGTAGGATTTGTCAGTTCAATACGCAATTATTCCAACTCGACGCAACTGCTCTTTTTTATGACATTGCCTTAATATATCTTTGCCCCTGTCAGGACGGAATAGTGTATAACCATAAAAATGAATGAGACAATGAAAGTAAAACAGTTATTATGTGAGATAACTTTCACAATGTTGCTTATTTTTGGATTTGATTCGTGTAATACGGATTGCTATATGCTAGTGAAAGATAATGTTGACACGAGTAAAATAACCCAAGCAGAAGCATTCTCTCAATTTTCTCTTATTCTCTCGAGGGCAGTTTCGGAGAATCAAGAGTTGAGAACCTTTATCAAAACCGAAGCAATGAAAATGTTCGACAATGATTATGATGTATTCTACCCATTTGTCAAAAACCGCATTGTAAAAGACGGCTTAACATTCAGAGAACTATTGCTATCTTATTGCGATAATGAAAATCAGCTGAATTGCATAGAATCCGCTATACCAAAATTAACTATTCTCGTTCCAGACTGGGGATGGTTAAAAGCCTCCAGCATAGCAACTTGGGATCCATCCGATAGGGAAATCCTTGTAGGTTTTGCTCAAAATGGTTGCTGTCACACATTGTACGCCAATGGAGATCTCCTTACCTTAGGAGAAGGGGAATTCCCTGAAACGCCCACCCTAATTGTCAAAAGCAATGAAAGGATGGTAGCAATACCATCAACCCGTTCTGAAGAAAAACAGTTCACTTTCAGATACCCAGAATATGATGCCAGTTTAAACATTAGAACTAAAGGTCGCGCTTGGTACGAAGAAGATATTAACCTCGGAGCTGATACAGTGGATAATTTTGTTCCAGAAAGTGACATTGATCCTATTGTAATAAGGGCATATGAAGAATTCAAAGACTACCGGCCGATTAACGCTTGCCAGAGGGATTACATTTATTACGGTCTATGCAAATCCAATCCTGATAGTGGGATATTGAATACTGGTATTCGCGAAAGAATATACCGGTTTAGACTAGAGCCATCGGCCTATTCAGACATAAGCGATGATAGTAAAGATGATAAACTGCACGATCCAATAACCATCAAAGGCAGAAAGAACAAATTATCAATTGAAAAAATCCGTGAACTAATTTGGAGCGGAGGTATTTTCGACTTTCAATTCGACGTTTACAAGGTTCATCCGGGAGATGATAAAGCCACTCAAACTGGCCCGTCATACCCTTTCCACTGCAAAGGAAGCGACTTATTTGATCTAAGCAAAGTGCATATTGACTACAAAAAGCAGACGGCATTTGCAAAAGGCGTATACGTATATAATTTCAAACCCGAAAATTTAGTGTCAAAATGGGTTTATCCTACAGGTATTCAAACTCTTCCAATCTGGGATATTTCCTTAGAATCAAACTCTTTGGCAATATACATATCTGAAGTTGACGACTCTACCGAGATTGAGACAACAGAAGAATGGGTGTATAAGTATTCTAAGAACTTCAAATGGAATCTGAATGTTAGTGGAGAAGGTTCAATAAGAAATAAAGTTGCAATCAAAATTGGATTTGGAACAGGGGGCGATAAAGGGCTAGAAGAAACCGACAAAACAAAAATTGTTATCAAAAAGAAACTTGATAGTGATTTCATTTGCAAGGCGTTTCCTGAATTCCAAAGCAAAATCATCGAAAAGCCACTTTCAAAGACAGTAAGTGGGATACTACTAAATGGATATGATGTCCGACCTATATCGGCAGGTGATATTTCAATAACTCTTTTACCTATGGACATAAGATGAAAAAAGTAATTTACACAATTATCTGCGGGCTGTTATTGATAGCCTGCGATGTCAATGACGATCCGTATGGAGTGCTTGACAAGTATGCGGGGACATACGTGCTGGAAAATGCAACCTGGGAAGGTGCCAGTCTGGACCTTAATGGAGATAATCTCGTCTCCGGCAGTTTATTGGATGAGATTTCCGCATTGAATGGATATACTTTACGTCAAAATTCATTCAAGCTGGTAATTGCCGGACATTCCGGTTTGGACAGAGGTTATGCGTGCGCATATCTACCAATACAGGCAGGTAGCGACAAGTCATCAGTGATTAACGGGGAAAAATGCTGGAATCTCAACCTGGAGCATGCATCATTCCCATTTACATACATAATAAGAAATGGTTCGGAGATGACCTTTGAACACGAATCTACAGTACATTACGAAACAAGTTCGTCTTCATACCGTCTCTTGTCGTCATATACCGATATTGCAATTGAATTTGGCGACAATACGGTTACTCTCCGTTTAAAGGCAACATTCTTCAATGCCAATACAGAAGGCTATTCGGAAGGTAATGTAATGTTTGTATATAGAAAATGAAAAGCAACCGGAAGCACTAATACATTGCCCTCTCCGTATACCCGGCGAAAAAAGTCAATGCATATATACATATCATTTCCCATTTATATTGAAAATAGTTATATTTGCGGCTGAAGCGGATGAGCGGGCCGATGGCCTGATTCAGGAATCGCCTCAACAACAAGATTTTAAAAGTTTTTTGATATGTATTGGACACTTGAACTCGCCGGCAGCCTGGACGATGCTCCATGGCCGGCAACCAAAGACGAACTTATTGACTACGCCAACCGTTCCGGCGCACCGGAGGAGGTAATCGAGAACCTTCAGGAACTTGAGGACGACGGCGAGACCTACGAGAGCATCGAGGACATCTGGCCGGACTACCCTACCAAGGACGATTTCTTTTT
>CAMBRR010000063.1 GCA_945870315.1 uncultured Bacteroidales bacterium | reverse complement strand
AGCATAGCAAGTGCATTAAGACAATATCTTACAGACTATTGTGCCTGGCAGAGGACCTGGTGCGGTTCTTCTGAGAATCTCCCCAATCCTCTTCCGCTACCGTCTTCAAAGGTGAGGAAGGATTCTCCGTACAGATGGCGCTATTGCCTGAATTACTGTACTTTCAACTATACGATGAGCTGGTGGGATTTTGACCGTTGGCAGAAAGAAATCGATTTTATGGCGATGAATGGCATCAATATGCCCCTCGCTGTGACCGGACAGAATTCTGTGTGGAAACGGGTATATAACTCGCTTGGCTTTTCGGATGAGGAACTGGAGTCATTTTTTAGCGGACCGGCTTATTTCAACTGGTTCTGGATGGGTAATCTGGACGGCTGGGGAGGGCCATTGACCTCAGGCCTGATGGATAAGCACGAAAAACTCCAGAAGCAGATTCTTTTTGCCGAAAGGTCTCTTGGAATGAAACCTGTCCTGCCGGCATTTACCGGGCATGTTCCTCCTGCATTTACGGAGAAATTTCCTCAGGCCAAGGTCAAGACTACAAGCTGGGTGAATTTCTCTCCTGTCACCATTCTCCAGCCGGATGAACCTATGTTCAATACCATTGGCGAACTTTTCCTGAAGGAACAGACGGCATTGTATGGCACCAACCATCTTTATACTGCTGACACTTTCAACGAAAATCTCCCTCCTCAGAATGATTCTCTCTACCTGAGCGGAATGTCTTCTAGTGTGTTTCAGGCTATGAGAAACGTGGACCCGGATGCGGTCTGGGTTATGCAGGGATGGCTTTTCCATCATAAAAGGGCTTTCTGGCATCTGCCACAGATTGAGGCTCTTCTTTCAGGGGTGCCAGATGACGGAATGATAATTCTGGATCTTTGGAGTGAAAGATATCCTGTCTGGAACAGGACAAATTCATATTTTGGCAAGCCTTGGATATGGTGTATGCTGCATAATTTCGGACAGAATATAACGCTTTCAGGCAATGTTACAAGTGTTGCCAATGATCCTGCGAACCTTCTTCAGAATCCGGAAGCTGCCAATATGGTAGGCATAGGCCTGACGATGGAGGGCATAGAGCAGAACCCTGCTATGTATGCGTTGATGTTTGAGAATGTATGGAGAGACACTCCGATTGATACGAATGATTTCCTGACGGAATATCTGACTCTCCGATATGGCTCTCTCGGGCCTGACGATGCTGCTCTAAGGGCTTGGCAGACAATCTTCCGCAGCGCATATGAAAATACTGTCAACAATGGTGGCCCAGAGTCCATCATCACCGGACGGCCTTCTTTTGCCCAAAATCCGGGCGGCACGACCAATACCAACCTCCATTACGACAATGCTGACCTGCTGCAAGCCTGGGATTTGCTTATGGCCTGCACGACAGCCCCTGCGACCTCCTGCACGACATCCTCTTACGACGGTTTCCGCTATGATATCGTGGATGTGACTCGCCAGGCTCTTGCAAACTATGCCTCCGTTGTTCAGCAGAATGCCTTTGCTGCCTTTTCAGCCCATTCCCTGGAAGATTTCAAACTAGCATCTTCAACCTTCCTGGAACTGATTGACGATATGGAAGCGATACTTTCAACCCGTAAAGAATTTCTCCTGGGAAGGTGGCTCTCTGATTCCCGCAAATTCGGCATCTCTCCTTCAGAAAAGGATCTGTGTGAGCGCAATGCCAGAAATCTGCTGACCTTGTGGGGCAACAAGGATTGCCGCCTGAAGGATTATGCCTGCCGCCAATGGGCCGGAATGATGAGCGGTTTCTACCGTCCTAGGTGGGAGATGTTTTTCGCAGATGTCCAGGCAGCTCTTGAGGCTGGGGTGGAGTTTGACCAGAAGGCCTTTGATGAAAGGTGCAAGGATTGGGAGTGGGATTGGGTGAATTCTCACGAAACTTATCCAGACAGCCCTTCTGGCGACAGTGTACAGGAGTGTCTGCGGGTTTACGGCAGGTGGCGTCCTGCTATGGAATCTGCCTTTGATGCTTCAGTTGAAGGTATTGACAAAGAGATGATTTGATATGTTCAAGGTAGTTATTGCATCGGATTCTTTTAAGGGGTCGTTGTCCTCTTCTGAAGTGGCTGACAGCATTGAGGCTGGGCTGAAGTCGGTTTGTCCCGAAGTGGAATGTGTCAAGCTGAGTGTTGCCGACGGGGGAGAGGGGACTGTTGAGGCTCTGATGGATACATTGGGAGGCCGTAGGGTGGAGTGCATAGTGAACGATCCTTTGATGAGGAAGATAACGGCATCTTACGCAATTCTTGCAGACGGCAGGACTGCGGTGATTGAGATGGCTGCTGCAAGTGGACTCCCTCTGCTTTCTCCTAGTGAACGCAATCCTATGAAAACCAGTACTTTCGGTACTGGTGAACTCATTCTTGATGCCTTGGAAAGGGGATGTGATCGTTTCCTGGTAGGGATAGGCGGTAGTGCTACAAATGATGGTGGAATGGGTGCTTTCGAGGCTTTGGGATATCGTTTCCTGGATGGAGATGGTAATTTGCTGCACGGATGCGGTGAGTCGCTGGGGAGGGTGGCCTCCATTGATTGTTCTTCGGTTTGTCCTCGTCTTGCCGATTCAGCCTTTATAGTCGCCTGCGATGTGGACACTCCGTTCTGTGGCCCTGATGGTGCGGCTTATGTCTTTGCGCCCCAGAAGGGTGCGTCCGCCTCGGATGTGGAGGCCTTGGACAGAGGACTTGAGCATTTTGCTCAGGTTGTGAGTTCCTGTCTTGGACGGAATATTATTTCTGTTCCAGGTTCCGGTGCCGCAGGAGGCCTTGGTGGTGGTTTTCTGGCTTTTTCTGATGCTCAGCTCAAGAGGGGAGTGGATATGGTGCTGGATGCGATTGATTTTGACCATATTATAGATGGCGTTGATGCTGTCGTTACAGGTGAGGGCCGCATTGACATTCAGACTTTCAAGGGAAAGACTCCATTTGGAGTAATGCGCCGCTCCCGTAGTAGGGGAGTCCCTGTTTATGCCATTGGTGGCTGTGTGGCCCTGGATGGGGTTGAGGGAATAGTCCCATTGATGGCTCCTGACATTGCTGTGGCTTATGCAGGAGGGGGATTCGAGTGCATCATTCCGTCTGTTTCGGGGGAATATGACTTGGAATATGTACTCCGGAGTGATGTCGCCAGGAGGAATGTCAAGTCTGTGGCTGCTTCCCTGGCTCATTTGATTATTGAGGATTTGAATTGATTGTTGGGATATGATTAATAGTTCCATAGCGGCCATCCTTGGCCTTGCTCTTGCCATAGTGTTGATAATCAGGAAGGTTTCTCCTGTTTATAGTCTTATTCTTGGTGCCCTTGTCGGCGGGATTCTAGGATGCGGCTCAGTTGTCCAGACTGTCAACAATATGTTTGACGGGGTGAAGTCAATCACTCCTGCTGTCTTGAGGATTGTAGCTGCGGGAGTCTTGTCTGGTGCCTTGATCAAGAGTGGTGCAGCAGCTTCAATTTCGGAAACCATTGTGCGTCGTCTCGGGCCTCGTTTCGTCTTTCTGTCGCTTTCTCTTGCTACTATGATTCTGTGTGCTTCTGGGATTTTTGTGGACGTGGCGGTGATTACAGTCGCTCCTGTTGCGTTGGCTCTCGCTTCCCGTCTTGGCCTTTCACGAGGTAAGGTCCTGATTTCTCTTATCGGAGGCGGAAAGTGCGGCAATATTATGTCACCTAATCCCAATACCATCGTTTCCGCTGAAAATTATGATGCTCCTCTGTCCTCTGTGATGGCTGCGGGTATCATACCCGCTTTGATAGGTCTTTTTGTAACAGTCTATCTGATAGTCCCTCTTCTGCCTTCACAAGATAAGGTTTCAGCCTCGGCAGTCCCCGGTGGCGATGAATCCGGTGCAGAGCTGCCTTCTTTTGCGGCCAGTATTGCTGGACCTCTGGCAACGATTCTGATACTGGCTCTGAGGCCACTTTTGGGCATAGTCATAGATCCTATGATTGCTCTTCCTGTCGGAGGACTGATAACCCTTGCAGCGACTCGTTCTCTGCGGATAACTGCTGAAAGCTTGGATTACGGTCTTTCAAAGATGGCTCCTGTTGCCCTGCTTTTGGTTGGAACAGGTACTCTTGCAGGTGTGATATCGGCATCTGATATGAAGGATGTTGTCATCGGATGGCTGACAGGGTGGAATGTCAGTGGAAGAATAATGGCACCGCTGTCGTCAATCCTGATGTCTGCGGCCACTGCTTCCACGACAGCAGGTGCTACCATTGCCTCAGCTTCATTCTCTGACGCTATTCTTGGAACGGGACTCGCCGGTATATGGGGAGCTGCTCTGACCAATGCCGGTGCCACTGTTCTGGACCATCTGCCTCACGGCTCATTCTTCCACGCCACTTCCGGCAGTGTATCTATGTCTTTCAAGGACCGACTTGCTCTTATTCCGTTCGAGTCTCTCGTCGGTCTGACCCTCACCCTGGCAACGATTCTGTGTTCCTGCCTTTTCTGACGACTACTTCTTGCAAAATAAAGAAGAAAGAGAATGAGGATGACTAAAAAGCTCACTTTTTAGTCACCCTCATTCTTTATGGTTAGCCTGGAAACCAGGCGGATATTACTTGTTGAGTGCCTGAGCAACGTCAACGGCGCAAGCAACTGTGCAACCTACCATAGGGTTGTTACCGATTCCGAGGAATCCCATCATCTCGACGTGTGCCGGAACTGATGATGAACCAGCAAACTGAGCGTCAGAGTGCATACGGCCCATTGTATCGGTCATTCCGTAAGATGCAGGACCAGCTGCCATATTGTCCGGGTGAAGAGTACGGCCTGTACCACCGCCGGAAGCAACTGAGAAATAAGGCTTGCCTGCGAGGACACGCTCTTTCTTGTAGGTTCCTGCAACCGGGTGCTGGAAACGGGTAGGGTTGGTTGAGTTACCTGTGATGGAAACGTCAACTCCCTCGTGCCACATAATTGCAACACCTTCGCGTACATCATCTGCGCCATAGCATTTAACCTTTGCACGAGGACCATCGCTGTAAGCGATTTCACGAACGACTTTCAGTTCACCGGTATAATAGTCGAACTGAGTCTGAACATAGGTGAAACCGTTGATGCGGGAAATAATCTGGGCAGCGTCTTTTCCAAGACCGTTGAGGATGCAGCGGAGAGGCTCTTTGCGAACCTTGTCAGCCTTGGCTGCAATCTTGATTGCACCTTCTGCTGCTGCGAATGACTCGTGTCCTGCGAGGAATGCGAAGCATTTGGTTTCCTCGCGAAGAAGCATAGCAGCAAGGTTTCCGTGTCCGAGACCTACCTTGCGGTCATCTGCCACTGAACCAGGGATGCAGAATGCCTGAAGACCGATTCCGATAGCTTCTGCTGCCTCAGCTGCGTTCTTGCAACCTTTCTTGAGAGCAATGGCAGAACCAACAACATATGCCCACTTTGCGTTCTCGAAGCAGATTGGCTGAGTCTCTTCGCAAGTCTTGTAAGGATCCAGACCATACTGATCGCAGATTGCGTTTGCCTCTTCGATATCCTTGATACCGTTAGCGTTGAGAGCTGCGAGGATCTGTTTGATACGACGATCCTGGCTTTCAAATTTTACTTCTCTAATCATAGTTCTGTCTCCTTAATTATTCGTGACGTGGGTCAATGTATTTAACTGCACCGGCCTCTTTTGAAAAACGGCCATATGATCCTGTAACCTGCTTGAGAGCTTCGTTGGCATCTACGCCTTTCTTTACAAGTTCCATGAATTTGCCGAGGTGTACGAACTCATAACCGCAGATCTCATCGTTTTTGTCAAGAGCGAGGGTCTTGATGTATCCTTCTGCCATTTCGAGGTAGCGTGGACCCTTTGCAAGAGTACCATAAAGAGTACCTACCTGGCTGCGAAGTCCTTTTCCGAGGTCCTCAAGACCTGCACCAATCATAAGACCACCTTCGGAGAAGGCTGACTGGGTACGTCCGTAAACAATCTGGAGGAAGAGTTCGCGCATTGCAGTGTTGATTGCATCGCAAACGAGGTCAGTGTTGAGAGCCTCCAGGATGGTCTTGCCAGGGAGAATCTCAGAAGCCATAGCTGCTGAGTGAGTCATACCTGAGCATCCGATGGTCTCGACGAGAGCTTCCTGAATAACGCCTTCCTTGACATTGAGGGTAAGTTTGCAGGCACCCTGCTGAGGAGCGCACCAGCCGATACCGTGAGTAAGGCCGGAAATGTCAGTGATTTCCTTGGATTTCACCCATTTTCCTTCTTCAGGAATTGGAGCGGGACCGTGGTTAGGTCCTTTTTTGACGCAGCACATCTGCTGCACTTCGTGTGAATAAACCATAATATCGTCTATAATTTATTGAGTTGTATTTCCAACTGGATGGATATATTTCCAAACCGATGCAAATATACAAAAAACATTGATATCTACATATTGAAAATTTCGGTTATGAATTTGATGGTTCTGGCTTTGAAACTCAGATTCACACCACTCGGAATCAAACAGACATTTCTGGCCATAATGTTTGTCTGTTTCATCTGGTTCCAGGATGAAATGTTCAGATAGGCGTGAAGAAGTTTCCTCAGGAAGGCTTCTGTAGGGCGGGAAGCACATTCGATGATTTCTTTCTCGTTGAAGTGAGGTGATTCGATGATGAAGGTGAGTCTCTTCCTTTCAGCTTCTACATAATCATAATATTTTTTCCAGTTCATAGAATGGACTATGCTTCCCTTCCTCTGGTAGTAGCGGTAGAAGGCCTTGTTGACATAACCTACTTTCTTTGAGGCATTTATCAGGTTGAATGTAAATCCACGGTCCTCGTAGAAGTGGAATGGCGGAAAACGCAGATTGTCGAAGAGGGCTGTCTTTGCCACGAAGACGCAGGCGCTTACAGGTATGATGTTTTTGAAACTCATCTTGAGCAAAGTCTTCGGCTTCGTAATCAGGACTTTCCCGTCATTGGAGTAGCATCCGTAATCGATTCGTCCGTCATCATATACCTTGCAGTGGTTGGAATAGACCAGATCAAGGTCATTCTCTTTGATGATCTTCAGTAAACTTTCATACATGTCGTGTTCAACCTCGTCGTCGCTGTCAACAAAGGCTACATATGGCGTCCTTACCAGTTTGAGACCTTCGTTTCTTGCCGTGGCGAGGTCCCCTACGTCAATGTGGATAT
Source organism: uncultured Bacteroidales bacterium (assembly GCA_945870315.1). Classification (GTDB taxonomy): domain Bacteria; phylum Bacteroidota; class Bacteroidia; order Bacteroidales; family UBA932; genus Cryptobacteroides. Next base: position 3,160 of record CAMBRR010000063.1, on the reverse strand, counting down.
AACGGATGTTTTCATTCTCACGTGCAAGTTTCCTGCACAAGTCCAGACTCCCGTCCACAGACGCATTCTCGACGAGAATGATGTCGATGGAACCGATTGTTTGATTTTGAATGGATTCAATACATTTGTTCAGGTATTTCTCGGTATTGTGCACCGGTACAATCACTGAAATTTCGCTCATTCTTTTGCTTTTTGAGATAGCCTCCCGCTATCTAGTTTATAATCATAGGAATGACGTCCTTCCTCACGGAAATCGTCATGGTAGCGTTTTAGTACAGTTTTATAGATTTCTTCATATTGGGGAATGAACAGGTCGTCCCCTGACTGAAGGTGGTCGATGATTTCTTCTGCAAGCGGGGCTATAAGGTTCAGGTCGGTTTTGCCCCCGCCGCCGAATCCGGTTCCCCTTATGCTGCCTGGAGAGACATTCAGCACCCTGTTGGAGGAACCTTGTTTTTCAAGCTCAACATTGAAGCTTTCTATGAATATCTTAAGTGCCGCCTTGGTTGCTCCGTAAACGGCAAAAAAAGGTGATGACATAAAGCCTGCGATGCTTACCATTACCCCGCAGCGGAAAGTTTCTTTCCCGTGCAGTCTGTCAGCGAATCTGCGGATTATGCGGATTGGAGCCACCGAATTGACATTGAAGGAGTCGATGATGTATTCTTCCGGAACCTCCCTGAAGAGTGACAACTTGCCGAAACCAGCCGTAATCATCAATGAATCAATATCCTGAAAACGGTCAAAGAACGAATAATCCTCATTTCCAAGGTCATAGATGAAACTTTCTACCTTGGGATTGGCATATGACTGGTCCAGCGGCTGCTTGTCAACGATGTAAACCTTTTCGCAGGATGGCTTCAGGACCATCTGTCTCGCTATTGCCAGCCCGATTCCGCCGGCTCCTCCAACTATCAGGATTCGTTTCATATGAGCTCGGTGTAAAATTGTCTGGCGTTGAATTTTTCAATAATTCCGGCTATCGCGCAACTCTCCTTCCTTGAAAGTTTGTAGGAGGATGTCCTTCCGTTCATTATCATCGATACGAACTCCTGAATTTCGTATCTGAGCCCGTCCCCCTCATAGCTGTAGAAGAATTTCTTGTTCTTCCTCTGGTCTTCGTATCGGACCTCAAAGAAGGAGGTCAGCCACCAAGGAGCAGGTACATAGACATATCCCCCTGTTCCGGAAATTACCAGGTTGCCCTCTGTCTTGACTCCGATGCCGAGGGTGGCTGATGCTGTCGCAAATGGGTAATTGACAATGACTTTGGTATATACGTCCACCCCGTCTATGACTTTGGAGTGGAAGGAAAGGTCTGTGAAATCGGTTCCGAGTATCTTGATGGCCGGGAGCAAGGTGAGGCTGGCGTGTTCATTGACAGCTCCTCCTGCCATATCCCTGTCAAGTTCTCTGCAAGGTGGCTCGACCATCTTGGAAATGGATGCCTGAACATCCACCACATCGCCTATGACGCCGCTTTTAATAAGAGTGACAATGTGGTTGAAAGCTGGGCAGAATGCAGTCTTGCTTGCTTCCAACAGAATGAGGGAGTGTTCTTTAGCATATCCATACAGTTCCTCCGCCTGCCCCCTGTCCAGAGTGAGCGGAATTTCGCAAAGGACGTGCTTGCCTCTATGAAGGGCTTCCTTGGCATATTCATAGTGGGTGAGGTGGGGCGATGCGATGTATATGGCATCCAACCCTTTGAGAAATTCCCCGAAGTCTCCGCTGAACGCTTCCAAGGAGAATCTTTCCCCGAAATTATCCGCCTCAGAGGCATTTGGATTATATACTGACGTTACCTTGACGCTGTCCACGAAGGCGGCCTCAGGAACGAAACGAGCCGCTATCCTACCTGTCCCGACAATGCCGATTTCGAAGATATCCTTGTCCTGATTGCGGAGCATCGTGGATGATATGCCCTCTGTCCTTGGAAGATATACCACCTGGCAATATTCCTTCAGGTAGTCGAATTTGCCTTCCCAGTCCGAGCCGATGGCGAAGATATCCACTCCATAGCGCTGGATATCATCTATCTTCTGTCCCACATAGTCCTCTATGATGATTTTGTCAGCCAGACCGGTGGCCTTCACTGCCTCGACCCTCTCCAGAACATTGTTCCGGACGTTGAGCTTCCCTCTTTCCCTGTCGAAATTGTCATTGGTAACGCCGACAATCAGCTCATCTCCAAGAGCTTTCGCCCTACGCAACAAGTTCAAATGCCCCTGGTGGAGCAGGTCGAAAGTTCCATATGTGATGACTTTTTTCATTGGCTAGGGATATCGGGGCGCAAAGATACAAAATAAATACATATATTTGCCGACCAAAACAGAACATATTGGTCATTCGACCTTAATTTTCAGAAAGATATATGCCAAATCCAAATATTTCAGACAAACTGGCCTGGTTTTTCAACCGGATAAAAAATAGTTTCGCCTATGCCTTTTCTTCTTGTTTCCAGCTTTTCATCCCTGTCAAGAAAGGAAGAGTGGTGTGCTGGGCGTATTACTATCGTCAGTATTCCTGCAACCCAAGATACCTGTCGGAATTTCTGTTGGAGCATTGTCCTCAGTATGAGATAATATGGATTTTCCGCAAAGGGGTTGACACTTCCGATGTTGACAAACGCATCAAATGCGTCACTCTCCGCTCCTGGGACTATTACAAGGCAATCAATAGCGCAGAGTTCGTAATCACCAATGCCAGAACGGATTCGATGAGGTTCCATTGGCGTAAGCGTAAGGGGCAGAAATATATCCAGACCTGGCATGGGGGTGTAGCTATGAAACGTGTGGAGGCTGATGCTCAGGACAAACTCAGCTATCAGTATGTCCGTTCGGCGATGGATGATTCGGCCAAATGTGACCTGATGATTTCAGGGGCGAAGGTCCAGACCAAGCTTCTTTCCGAGAAATTCTGGTATGACGGGCCGGTCCTGGAATGTGGTACCCCTCGTTGCGATATCTTTTTCGATACAAATCTTCACAGGAGGATGAAGGAGATGATATTCAGCCGTTATGGGCTGAAATCAACCGATAAGGTAGTCCTGTATGCTCCGACATTCCGTCGCAACAGGTCGCTCGAACCTTATCGTATAGAATGGCCGAGGGTGATTGATGCTTTCTGCAAGATGCTTGGTTCCAGTGATATAAAGGTA
>CAMBRR010000062.1 GCA_945870315.1 uncultured Bacteroidales bacterium | reverse complement strand
AGGAAAATCAGCGTATTCCTTGTTTGCTACAATCAGTTGTGCCTTCTCATCACATGTTCCGGGAACCGGTACCTGGTCCGCAGGAACAGTTGCATAAAGTGCTTTAATTTCATTTATTCCATCCGAGTCCCAATCCTCATTTCCCATCCAATTAAGAGAGCAAAGAGGGCTGAAGGCATAGAAAGTATGTACGTCAGCATCTTGTTTGGTGAAAGTAGCTGAGAATTCTGCTGCCAGGGCATCAGATGAAGGAGTCGGTGTTATATACTGAGCTCCACCATATCCCTCCTCTGCACTGCCAGTCTGCGAATTGTAAAAGATTGCCACCTTCTGGTCCGACGTCCATCGTACAGGATAATATCCTTTTGCATTTTCCCCGAACACGGTCTTGGTAGCATCGACGGAAGATGTAAAACGGACTGTTACAGCATCGTCTGAAATTTCTTCTGTTGTTTTTATCTTTGAGCATGACATCGTGGAAACAACCCCAATTGCAAAAACCACGAAAGTATTCATAATAGATTTCATAAAAAGTCACAAATTAAAAAGTTCCAAAATTATACTCCTCAAGTTCTTCAATGAAGGATCCTTTTACTCCTGTGCTCGCTGCCAGAATTTGCTCGGCCATGAAAGCCACCGTCACAATGACTGGTGCTTCGTACTGTACTTTTGTTTTCATAATGTTACTATATGGTTAATAATAATTGTTTCCCGCTGAAAATCATAACTGGTAAACACGAACATAATCGATGACATATTCTGCCGGAAATATATCATCATCAATTCCCATATAGCCTCCCCAAGTTCCGCCTATGGCTATATTCAACTTGATTCTGAACGGTTTACTGAATGGCCATGATTCTGGATCCCCGGTTCCGTCATTGCGGAATGTGTAATATGGCACATCGTCAATATATGCCTGGATGTAGTCTTCCGTCCATTCAACACCATAGACATGGAATTCTGTTTCAGGATTGGATATGGTATATGGAGTCGTCAGAAGATTCTTGCCATCTTCATTTCTATCCTTCTTATTATGAAGAGAAAACCATACTATGCCCGGTTCATAACCGACATACTCCATAATGTCAATTTCCCCATCAAGAAGATTATCCGATGTCATTGTTACAGGCAGCATCCAGAAAGCCGGCCATACTCCACGTCCGGAGCATAGTTTAGCACGCATTTCGATTTTTCCGTAAGTCCAGGAACGTTTTGTTGTCATACGGGCGGAGATATATTTTTTCCCTTCGAGAGGCGAATCCAGTTTATAGGCTGAGAGTACGAGGTTGCCGTCCTTTACTTTTGCAACAACATTATTTTCATACTGTTTATCAACATAATACTGAGCCTCATCGTTTCCCCATCCGGTACCACCTGTCTCAAAGGTCCAGTCATCTGACGGATATGTCCAATCCATTCCCGACTGAGGGTCCATGACAAACTCATCGGACCAGACCAGACGATACTCACCCGTCCCGGCATCCTCTTCCTCGGGAGTCCACCAATCCGGTTTTTTGAAATACTCCGGATCTTCTTTCATACATCCGGTCAATGCCATGCAGAATATCGGAATGAGTGTCAGATATGTATTTTTTCTTTTCATTGTCATCAGCTCAAGTTTCGCAAGTTATAACTTATTTAAGTTTCATTTCTTAGGTATAAATCTGAAATACCATGAATCATCATTGGTCTGAAGCCGCAAATACAGGCAATCTTCCGTAAGGGACAAGATTCTGAACTTGCCTCCGAGTACACCAGGAACAGGTATTGCACTAGGGAAGGCCATTTCGGAGAACTGCAGATAATCCACGCCGTCTTCATTCACTATTGACCAACTTTGGCCTTCCGGTTGTTGATATTCGATATCAGTGGCGACATTCCCTTCCTTGCCCATGGCAGCAAGAGCTCCTCTGTCGCAATAAACATAGCCATTCGCTCTAAGTATGTATTCATGGTTTTCCATACGAAACTCCAATTCATCATCATACATTGAGTAATTTTTCATCTCGTCAGGTTCAACAGGCCACCAGTCGGGTTCCATGGAAGAGGGAGCCCCCTCGCCATAATGCCCTTTGGTGTTTCGATCCCATATCCAGACTTTCTGTGATGTATCATCATTGGATGTCAGGAATCTCTCGAGTTCTGTCATCTCAGGAATGACGGGCTGGTCCGGATTTTCACCCTCGCCGACTTCCGGCTGCGTACCCTTGAGGACGAAGCGAAAGAACCACGAACCATAAATATCAGAACCTGTATCATATTTCAATGACAGGACATCATCTGAAAGTTCCAAGACCTCATACGCGCCTCCCATTGCAGAAGGATGGCATGGATATGAAGGAAAACCTCCACCTGTAAAACTAAGCCACAATGTACCCTCCTCATCGGCATAAAGTCCCCATTTCTGGCCTTCCGGCTGGATATATGCCATATCGGTTCCTCTATATTCCTTCCCTTCCGGAAAACCTTCAGGATCAAGCAAGGACAGGACTGTCCCGTCTGCATATATCTTTCCTTTCGTATCAAGCAGATAGTCCCATGTGTCAATGACGAAGCACATTTCATCATCATACATTGCAAAGTCCCTCATCTCGTTAGCGGCCACAGGCCACCAGTTCGGTTCTCTGGCATCACGTGAGCCCTCTCCGAAATGGAGATCTTCAGACCAATTCCATACCCAGATTTTCCTGGTTTCAACACCCGTGAGTTTCATCACAATCGGATCATTCTCTGTCACCATGAAGCTGAAAGGAACAGGTTCGCCCATTCCTCCCTGACCATATACCGTGAGAATGCCGTCATATTCGCCTTTCATATAATAGCGAAGAGTAAAATCACGGCTGCAAGTTTCAAAATAGCTCCCGTCAGGTTTCCTGACTCTCCAGAAAGGAGAAACGAAATCTTCATTGAACGTGAATCTGATAACATTCGGATCACTTTCTTCAGGAGTAACGGAATATTGTGGAGTGTGAATGTCAGGTTTTTCTCCGAGTTGGTACGAAGGCTTTTCACATCCGGCAATCAAAGCCAGTGAAGCCAAAATTGTCAATATACGTTTCATAATAAATATTAGTATTGGTTTTGTTTCAGTGTACCTTGGGACTGATCAATCTCAGACTGAGGAATCGGAAGCCATTTTTTTGACGGGGTATATCCTCGACTTCCAAGAACCTCCTCTGCTTTCCCGAAACGGACCAGATCCCAGAAACGATGACCTTCAAGAGCAAATTCAAAGCGATTCTCAAGAAGGATGGCATCAAGTGTCGCTGTCTTCTTCTTCGATGCGAAAGCCGCATCATCCACCTTCAATGCAAAGGCTCTTGCTCTTACCTGGTTCAGGTAAGAATCTGCCTCGTCCTGTGGGCCTCCGGTACGGACAATGAGTTCTGCTGCAGCAAGAAGAGTTTCAGAATAGCGCCATACCCTGTAGTTGTTCCGAAAATTCAACTCCGGAGCATTACCGGTGTATCGGCTGTGTCCATCTGCACGTCCAAGATATTTGTTATTGAAATATCCTGTGTCATCATAACGAGGTATATATTTAGCCTCCGGATTAGCCTCTTGAAATTTTGCAAAACAAAGAATTGTCGCATCGCGGCGGGTATCATCAGCATCATAAGCATCATAGAGAGATTTTTCGACAGGTTCAAAGCCGTATCCGCCACCATCATACTCCGGGCCTGAATATTTGTTTATTCCGATGAGAGTCGGATACACAGAGCCACCGACCTTTGTAGGACTCTCCCAAGTGCGTTCGCTGGGAGAGTCAGTATAGTTGACTTCGAATATTGATTCTGTATTCCATTCTCCGGCATCTGTCCAGATTGAACGAAAATCTGATTTCAGGCTGTAGATTCTCGAACTTATGATTTCCCTCAAATCTGCAAGTACAGTCCCATACATTGATTCATCGTTCTGATACATTACAACATTTGCACGAAGCATTTGTGCAGCAGCCCGGGTAAACCTTCCGTATTCAGAAGATTTGACTACTTTCGGCAGAGCACTTCCTTCCAGGGCAGTTTCGAGATCTTTCAAAATTGCGGAATAAACTCTGTCAGCATCATATTGCTCAATGATATAAGGTCCGGTTGGATTGGAGGTATAGTATGGAACATTTCCGAATAGTTTCCATAGCCAACTGTAATTCCAAGCCCTGATTGTCAGAGCCTCCGCTTTAATTCTGCTGCGGGAAGAAGCTGTCATTCCGCTGGCAGTCTCAACATATTTAAGAACAAGGTTTGCCCTGTAAACTCCGGAATAGAATGTTACCCACAATGTTGAAGGAGTATAATTCGGTGTAGCTGAAAACTTTCGCATCAGATGCAGATATGCTATATCGGTTTCGTTTGCGCCACCGACACGGACATCATCCGACATGACATCTGATACTAATTGAAGAGGGGCATAGTTTCCGAAGACGAAATCCGGCCATTGCATTGGAGCGTACGCTGCCATAAGACCTTTCATCAACGACTCATAATCATCAAAATATTCTGTCTCAGGGATTTCCGTAGTAGGTGTAACATCCAGGAAATCAGACGAACACGATGTCAGGACAAAACAGTCCAAAAGAATTAATGTGAGATATATTCGTTTCATTTTCATCATTTTAGAATGTTATCTGAGCGCCTATAGAAACTGTCCGCGGAGTGGGATATACTCCCCTGTCAACTCCCGTAGAAGTGCCGCCTGATGCTATTTCCGGATCAAAACCGTCATAAGATGTCACAGTAAACAGGTTTTCCACACCGACATAGAAGCGCAATTTCTGAATATAAATTTTCCTCATCCATCTCTCAGGCATCGTATATCCGAGTTGTAAATTGCGAAGTCTCAAAAACGATCCATCATGGACATAAAGGTCAGATGATTGCCAGTTGGTAGCATCTACCTCACGCGAAAGACGTGGTATTCTGTCAGATGAGCCGGGTCCGGTCCATCTGGAAAGCATATAGCGCGGCATGTTGAGATATGGGTAATCAGACCGGTATGAAGCGTCGAATATGTCATTCCCGATTGATACATAGAACAAAGCGAACAAATCAATTCCCTTCCAACCGAGACTGAGGTTTGCTCCCAGAATCCAGTCCGGTGAACCCTTGCCGATTTTCACCCTGTCCTCGTCGTTAATGACACCATCCGAATTGGTATCTACAAACCTTACATCTCCCGGTCGTGCATCAGGCTGGAGCATTGCTCCTTTGTCATTTACGTAAGAGGCAACTTCTTCCTGAGTCTGAAAAATGCCCGACGTACGCATTCCATAGAAGAAAGGGAAAGGTTCTCCGTTCTCAGCTCTCGTTATAGTGCCGATGTTTCCAAGCACAGTGTCATAGTTGGCCCAGCCGTTCTGGTTGCCAAGATTAACGACTTGGTTCCTGACATAGGTAGCATTTGCTCCGATATCAAAACTGAACGCATTTCTTGAATAACGGTAGCATATATCCATCTCGACACCGCTATTCTTCATATTGCCAACATTGCCATATGGTCTGGAGTTGCCGATATATTGAGGCAGCGGTTCGGTCATAAGCATCCCGTTTGTCCTTTTGTCGAACCAATCAAAGGTAAAGGTGAGACTGTTACCAAAAAAAGCAGCATCAAGTCCGATGTTAAACTGCTCTGACTGTTCCCATTTCAATTCATGATTTGGATACGCCAAGGTTACAGCTCCCGGTTTGATTTCATTCAGGCCTTCCGGGCCAAGAATATACCCCACACCGGAAGAAGTGACAGTCGACAAATAATGGAACGACCCTATGGACTCATTGCCGTTGAGTCCCCAACTGCACCTTAATTTTAGAGACGATATCTGCAAAGGTCTGTTTTTCATAAATGGTTCATTGGTAATGTTCCATCCCAGTGAAACTGACGGAAATGTCGCCCATTTATGAGAAGGTCCGAAGTTTGAGGAACCATCACGACGCAGAGTCACCTCTGCCATATATCGTTCATCATAGTTATAACTAATCCTTCCGAACCACGAGAGGAGACGATGATAAGGCGACATCGATCCCCATGCATTGCGTGAATTCACATCTGACTCGGTATTGTCAATCCAGGGTTGTTTAGGATTCCCCAGATCATAGCTTGCTCCTCCTACACTCTGCGAAGCAGAAGACATAGCAGACTGCCCAACAAGAACGGTCATGCTGTGTTTGTCAGCAATCATGCAGTTGTACGAAAGCGTATTTTCCACCTGCCATGTGAAATATCGGTTCATGCTGGACCATACTGACGACTTGTCAATATAGGTATAACGGCCCAACCAGTAGGGCATCTGATATCCGTCATTGCTGCTGAATATCATCTCAACTCCGAAGGAAGACCGGAACTTAAGGCCCTTGAAAAGCTCCAATTCGCCAAACACGTTGCCGACAAATTTGTCAGACTTAGACTTGTCTCCGGGAAGGCTGAGCGAGGCCAAAGGGTTAACCATGTTTCCGAATTCATCTCCAGCAATGGCATACACATTGCCATCAAAATCCGTAACAGCATCGGGATGATCAGCAAGTACTGCCTTAGGATCATCTGCATAAACTTGCATCATAGGTGACATTGACACAGCACTTCCAAGCACACTTCCCCTTTCACTGTTCTCCGTTATGCTCAGCGACAATGTACGGGAATATGCCATATTCACGCCCCCACGGAAATTGCGCATCCAATTCCGATCCTTATTCTCAAAAAAAGTGTATGTAGTATTGGAACGTGCGCTATAGCGGTCATAGTTGGAACGTTTGTAGTTTCCTCCTATGATTCCTTCATTATAAAGATAGCCAAATGAAAGGTAATAACTGAGTTTCTCCGTACCACCACTTACACTTGCCTGATGCTCCACTACAGGTGCATTATAATTGAATATCTTTTCCTGCCAGTCAGTACCCTTCCCATACGACTGAGGATCATCATATATCGGAGCCATTCCGCTGTTCATATTCATCTCGTTCTGTAGAACAGCATATTCAGTCGCATCAAGCACAGGCTTTTTCTTCCATGGGCTTTGCCAGCCATATGAGAATGAATAGTCTATTGTCAGGCGGTCATTGCCACCTTGGCGTGTAGTTACGAGAATAACGCCATTGGCACCACGTGCCCCATAGATTGCAGCAGAGGCGGCATCCTTCAATATCTCGACAGACAATATGTCCGACGGATTCAGATAATCTATAGAGCCGCTAACAGGCATCCCGTCAACGATATACAGAGGGTTACTGTCATTAATCGTACCTATACCGCGAATACGAACTTTCGTACCGGAACCAGGCTGTCCGGAATTCTGAGTGATTGTGACTCCTGAAACCATTCCTTTGAGAAGGTTATCCATACGCGTTCCGGCAACTGTTGTCAATGCGTCTCCCTTAACACTGCTGATGGCAGCAGTTACGACACTTTTTCGTTGTACGCCATATCCCACGACGACAACATCATCCAATATCTGTACATCTTCATCCAGAATGACAGAAAGTGGCTTGGATAAATCTCTAGGCAAAGGAATGGTTTTCTGTACAAAGCCAATCAAGGAGACGGTAAAAGTCGTTGCCTCCAGCGGAACATCCACCTCAAATTTCCCGTCAATATCGGTCTCTGCACCTGAAGAGGATAAACCAGGGAAAAGAACCACTGCTCCTATGAGGGGATTCCCGTTGTTATCAGTAACAGTTCCACCAAGACGACGTACAGGTAAATTCCTCTTCTCGGGCCGGAAAATCGAAATCTTCCTGTCTTCTATATGGAAATTCAAGTCTGTTCCGGTAAAAATCCTGCCGAGAACAGTTGCAAGTTTTTCATCGTCTGCATCCACAGACAATATCATATCAGTCCTGATATCATTATCACGGATTATGAAGGAGCAATTGCATTTCCGGCTGATTTCATCGAGCAGGAGTATGAGAGGCTGATTCTTCTGATGAATCGTCACCCTCATCTCCGTTTCAGACTGAGCTTCGGCCATGAACATGGAAAGCATCACGAACAAAGCCACAGAAAGACATTTTCTGGAAGTTCTACTCAGAATTTTGATAGCATTTTTCATCCAACTTTAAGATTATCAGTTATTATTAGTGTGTATATTCAAGGTTGCACGGTTATGGATCTTGAATATGTGTTTCAGTTCGCTCCAGCCGATACGCTTATTATTCCGTCCTTCATTGTCACGGAGTATTTATTATCGACATCAAGATAAGCAAGAATTTCATCCAGCGTTAAATTCAGATCTATGCTTCCTGTAAAGTATTCCTCTGCAAGATGTTCGTCGCAAACATCAATTCTGACATTGAAATGCTTCTGAAGTCTGGCAAATATCTCTGTCATCGGTATGTTTACGAATGACAAGCGTCCATTCACCCAATCGGACACAAAGAGTTCGGATTCCGCAGATGAAAGTACACCTGTCTCCTTATCAAGAACAGCTTGTTGTCCCGGAGCGAGGACCATTGTATTTCCGTCTCCTACAGACACTTCCACTTTCCCCTTTATCAAGTCAACCTTTTCCGTACTGGCACCCTCTTCAGCACAGAAATTGAAGATCGTCCCCAAGACCTTGACCTTCATTTGATCTGCACTGACTATAAATGGATGCTTCTCATCCCTGTGGACCTCGAAATAGCCTTCACCACTGAGCGATATATTCCTGTTCTCTTCGCCGAAGTTCTTTGAATAGGACAGACGAGAACCTGAATTGAGCCAGACAACGGAACTGTCCGGAAGTGTGAGATGTGTCCTGGAGCCCTCCGGTACAACTATCTCACAGAATAGTCCTTCAGATGAGGCGTCATTCATGAGGCTCATCATACATATACCTGATACAACTCCAATTACCAGAGCAGCAGCAACATATACCCATCTTGGTACAGCAATTGACTTGTTCTTTCTCCTGATGCGACGATGCAGACGTGTCCAGTTTTCATTGCGACCTGACTCATAATGGGGCTTCAATGAAATCGCATAAAGTCGGTTCAATTCATCGAACCGCTTTGCACAATTTTCATCTTCGTCAATCATCTCAAGAAATCTGGCAGCTCTTTTACCACGCAAATTCCCTGTAAGATAATCCACAACGAGTTCATCGAAATCAACATTCATTTTTTCTTCATTTTTATTCACTGACATACACTAATACGAAAATAGACCTGACTATGTTTAGTCAGATCATGTTATTTATTATTCTTTTGTCCAGATTTTCTGCTATGCTTGTCATGAATTCATGACATGAGTCCCCCAAAAATGTACGTAAACAGGACTGCCATTCCGATTTCCGACTTGATGCGGTCAAATGCCATCTTGATATGAACCCTTACTGTGGACTGGCTGATATTCATCTGTGCAGCAATAACATCGGCAGATTCCCCGACATAGAAATAACGCTCAAAAACTTGCTTGCAGCGCTCCGGGAGCGTATTTACGATCTGTCTGATTCTCATCTCAATTTCTTTTGCAGAAAGCACTTCAAGAGGAGTCTCCTCAGCAAGGCACCTTTGGCTTGCGAAAAGAAAAAGTTCTCTCTGATAGCCTTCCTTCAGGCGCTCCTTAAGCATCTTCGAACGAAGATGTGTGACACAAGCATTGCGGACACTGTTGACCAAGTATCCATGAATAGGCGAACGATAATGCCCTCGATGAGTCCATATATTGAGAAACACATCATTCACAATCTCCTCAACATAATCAGGGTCGGGGACATACATCGTAGCAACAGAGCACAAATATGACCAGTACAAATCAAAAAGTTGCCTGAAGCACTGCTCATCCCCTCTGTTTATGCCATCAATTACCTGATTATCAACATAGATCATTATCTGATTCCTCCGCTCAACAAATAATGTTAACGAAAATCTATATCAGCCCTGCATCATCGGCCGTGGAACTGCAAAAATAGCATTTCGCATATTCTGCTCTGTCGTCAGGTCATATCGTGACAGCATGCTATCGTAAATTTCATTTTTCATCGTCTCAGAAACTTTAACACGGTTGCTATAGAATCGGCCTTCTTGCCTACCTTTATATACTCTTCAAAAATAGTTGCATCAAACTTATAGAACTCATCCATATCCATTCGGATGTCATGCTCAAGATAATTTTCAACATCCTTCAGAAAACGCAGATTGACCTTGGACGAATTTGCTATCAAATCGCACAAAGCCTTTTCGGGTGATGCTATCAAGAAAGCATATTCTCCATTATGCATGCTCCTCACTCCTACTGAAAAGGCATCTCGGACAATGTATTTGTAATCGTAATTACCAATAGGAGTCTGAAAACTTCGAGAATGCTTTACTGTCATGGATTGATGTGTATACATAGCTTCTGGAATTAAGCCATAGTATCTCAATGCCGTTAACATAGAGATGTAAGAAGGTGCATAAAGATGATTGGCAATCAGTTCGCTTGAAAGCATCTTTCCAGAATGTTCGGGATTGACGACATAGAGCCCTCGCTTCAATCTTATGATATATCCGTTCTTCTCAAGCCAAACAACCTTCTTAT
>CAMBRR010000061.1 GCA_945870315.1 uncultured Bacteroidales bacterium | reverse complement strand
AATACGAAGCGGGTTTTCTAGCGAAATGCTGGGTGCCTATGCTCCGAAATACTCAGGCTACCCATGATATTGATATGATAGTCATTGTCGAAAAGATGACCAAAGCCTATGGAGAACGCTTCTGGCAATTCATCAAAGAAGCTGGTTACCGCCCTGAAAAGAGGAAGTCAGGTGATGGTGACTCTCCTCATTATGAAATGTATAGGTTTCTCGATGGGAAACCTGGTTATCCGGAGATGATCGAACTGCTGTCCAGACATCAGGACATCTTAGGCGTGCCTCAGGGACTTGTCATTGAGCCGATGCCTATGGGAGAGAATGTGTCAAGCCTAAGTGCCATTATCATGGACGATGATTTCTACCATTTCACCATCGAGCACAGCAAGCTTACAGATGGTGTGCGCCATGCAGGGCCTATTGCTCTCATCGCTCTGAAAGCACGGGCTTATCTAAATCTTCTGAACGATAGAGCAGCCGGACATCATGTCAATACCAAGAACATAAAGAAACACCGTTCCGACGTTCTCAAGAATGTGGTTATTCTTCCCGACGAAGTAATACCAGTCCCCGAACCTATTCTGAACTGTATCCAAGAGTTTGTATGGGCAATTCGGAAGGACTGGGCCGAACTGGCCGGGCCTCTGGCTAAGTCCCTTGAACAGAATGAGGCTTTTGTAGAAGCCTTGCTTGAACAACTTAACGAAAGATTTGTCAGACAACAATGAAGATTCAATATGCATCAGACCTTCATCTGGAATTCGCCGACAACTGGAGATTTCTGAGAGAGCACCCACTCAAGGTCACAGGAGACATTCTGGTATTGGCCGGCGACATAGGATACCTTGAAGACGATAATTACAGCAAGCACCCTTTCTGGGATTGGGCTTCAGAGAACTACAAACAAGTCATCTGCTGCATGGGTAATCATGAATTCTATAAATACTATGATATAGCCACACTATCGGATGGATACTGCCTGGAAATCCGCAACAATGTCCACAGCTACTACAATGCTGTCCTAACTCTGGACGGAACAGACTTCTTCATCTCTACATTATGGTCAAAGATTCCTCTTAGAGAAGCATATTACACCGAACAGGTCATAAGTGACTTCCACAGGATTCTCTACAACGGAGAACTGCTCTCCTTTGCAGAATTCAACCGTCAGCATGAGCATTGCCTTAACTTCATCAAGGATGCAGTGGCTAGGAGTTCCGCAAAGAACAAGATTGTTGTTACTCATCATGTTCCTTCCTTCAGGATGCAATGTCCGAAGTTTGCAGACAGTCTGGCCAATGGTGCTTTCACCGTTGAACTTGAAGACTATATCGCTGAGAGCGGAATAGACTATTGGATTTTCGGGCACTCACATTACAATACAGATGCTGTCATAGGAAAGACCACTTGTCTCTGCAACCAACTTGGCTATGTATCTTACAAAGAAAATGACTCATTTGATTCGGGAAAGTACATCCAGATAGACTAACGAACGGCACAAGAGGAATATCGGCTATGGCAATTTATGTTCATGATGCCAAAAATTCTCCGGCTTTTGCGTATCTTTCCATACTAAAAACAACTGGATGCGTAATTCTAATTTGGATATTGTCCGCTAGCGTTCCGTTACATCTCCAACAGGAACGCGCGAATTATGAAAACTCGCCCACTTCCCTGTGGCGCGGGAAATTGTTTGTTATATCTTATAAAACCCTAAAACAATGAATAAGAATTACACAATCCGTCCTGAGACGGAAACAGATTACAGAACAGTAGAAAACCTGTGCAGAGAATCCTTCTGGAATGTCTATCAGCCAGGCTGCACCGAGCACTACGTACTTCACCATCTGAGGCATCATCCGGACTTCGTCCCTGAGCTGGACTTCGTAATGGAACTCGACGGCAATATCATAGGCCAGGTAGTATTCTGCCGCGCTGAGGTACTCTCCGATGACGGCAGGCATATCCCTATTCTGACCTTCGGACCTATCGGTATCGCTCCGGAGCACAAGCGCAAGGGCTATGGACTGGCACTGCTCAATTATGCCTTGGATAAAGCACGCGAGATGGGCTTCGGGGCCGTTTGTATAGAAGGAAACATAGATTTCTACGGCAAGGCAGGTTTTGTCCTCGCGTCCTCCAAAGGCATTCATTATCACGGAGAAGACCG
This sequence comes from uncultured Bacteroidales bacterium, assembly GCA_945870315.1. Lineage (GTDB taxonomy): Bacteria > Bacteroidota > Bacteroidia > Bacteroidales > UBA932 > Cryptobacteroides. Next base: position 8,371 of record CAMBRR010000061.1, on the reverse strand, counting down.
CTCCGACCCTGTTCCCTATTTCCTTTGTCTGGAACTGAAGGATGGCTATTTTGACGGAATCGAAGGAGTGTACCATACGCCGGCGCCGTATTTCATCGCCCAAGAAAACCCTGAAGATTTCGAGGCGTTTGATAAAGGATTTCCTCCCAAGGAGAAACTGAAGCTCCCGGGACAATTATTCTGAACCTGCAAGAGGGTGCCCTGAATTGAGCACCCTCGTTTCAACTTCCCCGCTGTCCAAGCTTATTTCTTCAGATAGTCGAGAATCTGCTCGGCGTGAATCTTGGTTTTAATCTCCTTGGGAGTGAAGATCTTCTCGATTATACCCTCTTCATTGACAAGATAAGTGGTCCTGAGTATACCGACAGTCCGATGGCCGCAGGCCACCTTTTCTCCCCAAGCGCCAAGTTGCTGAAGTACAGTGGTTTCCGTATCCGCAACCAGCGGAAACTCGAGGCCCTGAGCAGTAGCGAACTTCTTCTGCGCAGCCTGCTTGTCCCGGCTGATGCCGATAATGCTGTAGCCCATACTCTCAAGTTCCTGCTTATGCGCCTGAAGTGAGCAAGCCTCGGCGGTGCATCCGCCGGTATTGGCCTTTGGATAAGAATAGAGTACAATCTTGCGTCCGCGATAATCGCTGGCTTTAATCTGATTACCGTCCTGGTCAACTCCAAGAATCTCCGGTATTTTATCTCCAATTGTCATAGTGAATGTGATTTGATTCCGAAAGATAGCAATTTCTCCCGATACACGAAGATATGTGACTTTATGACTTTTACTGAGATTGCTTGACCATCGGCTGTTTAAAACCGCAACAGGCTTGCCTACAGATGGAATGATGAATTTTTGTTTCAAACTTCGTGGATAACGTTACTTCTCGTTTCAACTTTACATAATGCCTATATATTTGGCAATTATGTTGTGAATCTTGCATATCAATTTGGAAAGTTTTGTATATTTATCTCTGTAACAGGAGCAATTATGTACAAACGTGAAATCATGGCCCAACTCAGGGGATGGGACGCATAGATTGGGAAAAGAATACGGTCAGGCATATGATTGAGCTGTGGTGTCGGAAGAACCACGGTTGTCACGAGTTGTGTGAGGAATGCAGAGGGCTGCTTGAATACTCAATTGCCAGGCTGGAACGCTGCAAGTTCGGAGACGCCAAGACCAAGTGCCACAAGTGTCCTGTCCACTGCTACCGACCGGATATGCGTGAGAAGATACGTACGGTGATGCGTTTCAGCGGCCCGAGGATGATACTCCATCACCCGCTGGAGGCATTGAGGTATCTTCTTTCAAGATAAAGGTATCCCGAGACTTGAACTTGACTTGATGCAGCAGTGCTTAGAATAATTCTTTCCCCAGAGAATACGTCTTATCAATACTCATTTACTCCACTTCAATGCAGAATGCTGCGTAAAGAGGGATAGACTTGATTCCGTTGCCAAAACCAAAGTTCTTGCTGGAGATTCTATATGCAATTGGGCTCTCGTATTCCTGTACGAAGGTATTCATGCTGATTGCTTTCACCTTTGTGCCTTTCTTTACTTCTACCGGGATGACGCTCATTCCGTCTTGAATTACGAATTCCAGTTCAGCAGTATTGTCATTCTTCCAATATCTAAGGTCAATGCCATTGGCCCTAAGGGACTGGGCGACATAGTTTTCCGCAACTGCTCCCAGGAAAGTATTGTTGGTCTCAACTGTGTTTAGAAGCATTGGAACAGGCATTTGGACTTTTGCTCCAAGAAGTCCTACGTCTGAAAGGTAAATCTTAAAATCGCTGTCATCTTCGTATGCAGCCAATGGAAGGATTCCGTGGCTGACGAGCTTACATTTCAGGACTGTACCGGATAGAATGAGCCAGTTAATGGCCTCTCCAAAAATATTTGCTGTTCCCCCCTTCTTTGCCAGTTTATACTGGAACTTCTTGTTCTCTTTTGCCAACTGTGCAGGGATAGAGTTCCAACAGGCTTTGATTTTGACTGTGGTTGCCGGCTTAGCATATTTACCCATATCGGAGTCGTATCCGTTAAGAATGTTCTGCTGAATGGCGCGACATTCAATAAAACTGTGTGTCTCGACATATTTCTTTACAGATTCGGGCATCCCTCCAACTATGAGATAGTGCTGATAGAGGTCAAGGGCCATTTTGTGGACTGATTCAACAAGTCCTTCGTTCGTCTTGTAGTGTTCGCGTATTTCTACGGCAAGAACATCGTTATTGGTAGCCCATAGAAACTCTTCGAAGTCCATAGGGTAAAGGGTAAGTTCATCTACCTTACCTACCGGATATGAGAAGTCCTCATCAGCCTCGTTTGAGATAATTGATGTGTTTTCTTCATCTTCCTGCGCCTTTTCTCCTTTGTTTACTGCGACACCAAGGAGACTTCCGGCTGCAACGATGTCGTACTGCGGGTATTCTTCCTGGAAATATTTAAGCGCCAGGAGGGCTCGTTTGCAGTCTTGGATTTCATCAAGGATGATTAAAGTATCGTGCGGAGTGATTCTGACATTGTAGAGTGATTCCAAATATGCGATGATTTCTAAAGGATTGATGTTTTCCTTCAGGAAACTACGGACATCAGGTACAAGATCGAGACTGACTCGGATATGGTTTTTGTAGTACACTTCTCCGAATTTTTCAAGAATATATGTTTTTCCGACCTGCCTTGCACCTTGGAGGATAAGTGGTTTATGGCCTGGTCTGTTTTTCCAGGCAACAAGTTGTTCTGTGATTTTCCTTTTCATCGCAAATTGTACTTAGCAAAGCCAAATGTAATCAAAAACTATGAATAAATCAAAATTTGATTAACTTTTTCATAGTTTTTGATTATTTATGAGCAGATTAACTACCAAGATCAACGCTTCGCTGACCGGTACTGCGCACCACATACCGGCAGCTTGCAGTCTATGGGCAACCCGTACGGAAACCCCCGGGCATAGAATTCAGTTTGCTAAATCCGAATTTCTCGGTGTCTTCCTAACCTCAACCCATGCTCCGACCAAGCGTCCGGCAAGCCGGCACCAGAGTGTCCCTCGGGCCGCGCACCCACAGGAGGCGACCAAAAAGTCAAATTGACTTAGGTCAGCCTCTTTCGTTTCTCCGCTTTTGAGGGGGTCCATCTGGTCTTCGCCGTGCGGTCTGAGGACCGCCTTGGCTTCGCTCCAATTAAGCCTGACGTTATATGGCCTCTAAACCATCATATCATTGCCGTTTCCCACCAGAATAGTTATAACTTTGAGTATTAATTACATGACAAACGCCTTTGGTAGCTGCTGGATCATTCTATCTTCGCCCATAATCGGGACAAGATCTTCCTTCATAAAAGTCGGAATTCCCCTCATAGATGTCTGGTGAAGGATGTTCTCCACCCACGCTGGCTTTGAGTCGCATTTCCCTCTTCTCTTCCCGGTCTCCGTGCCAACTACCACCCAATCGATGCCCTGCAAATCCATGTCCTCCGGCATCGGAGAGAACATCGGCTCGAATGTGACATGGTAATGCCTGCATTTGATGTGCTCACGAAGATCTGCAATACGGTGCAACTCATTTCGATGGGTTACGGTAACGCCAATCCAGGCATTGTCGAAGTCCGTCTCAAAGTCGATCCGCTCCGGCCGCTTGGTCAGGAAAATATACTGATGCTGCGGATTGGCTTTCATCCGTTCGAAGATCTCCTCCCGCCACTCGGGCAGCCAGCCAGTAAAGTCGCTGAGACCGGTCATAAACCATACGTGAGGCTGCTTGTTGTCCAGGATATGGAGCTTGTTCCTGAAGAATACGGGCTTGGAGAAGTCGTCGGTCATATGGAAACGCCGGCAGTTGTTTCTGGCATAGCAATAAGGACAACCGATGTCGCAACCGACAATCAGGTTGACGTTTTTGATCAAGGATTTGATACAGACGGACATGGACGGCTATTTATTGTTCAGGCGGATTTCCTCGTGGTAGAAATAGTTGACGATGACCGGTTTACCTGGCTTGCTTCGCCCGTAAGGAAGATCGTTTCTCAAGTACGGAAAATCATTGTCGATGCATATTTGCTTCACCTGCGCCTCCAGATCCTGCCAATAGCCGCGCTTCCCCTTGTTGTAGATTTCGTCGTACAGCGGAACCAGATGGAGATACTTTTCGTCAATGTAGCGCATGATCTCACCCTTGAACTGGCCGCGGAGGTTCAGGTTCTCCAGCCAGATGAGGTCAGCCTGATCCTTTACGCGTCCGATGATGGCCGGTACATCTGTGATGCCCGGGAAAATGGGCGAAACGAAGCAGACGGTGCGGATTCCCTCGTCGTGGAACTTTTTCATAGCAGCCAGGCGGCGTTCGATGCTGGGGGCATCATCCATATCGTCCCTGAAGTGCTCGTCCAGGGTGTTGACCGACCAGGAAATCGTCACCTTGGGAAAAGTCTTCAGAAGGTCGATATCCCGCAGGACCAGGTCTGATTTGGTGGTGACCATAATCTCCGCCGACGAGCCCCGAAGCTGCTCCAGCAGCATCCGTGTACGCTTATAAGTAGCCTCGTACTCGTTATAACCATCGGTAACAGAGCCTATGACGATACGCTGTCCGTCGTATTTGTGAGGATCCGTGATTCTGGGCCAACTCTTCACGTCAAGGAACGTACCCCATTTTTCCGTATGGCCGGTAAAGCGTTTCATGAATGAGGCGTAGCAGTACCGGCAAGCATGCGGGCAGCCTACATAAGGATTGACGGAGTATCCCCCCACTGGAAGGGAAGATTTGGTCATGACGGTCTTGACGTCCTTATAGGCCAGTGTTGTGACAGTCGCCATGATTACCAGTTAAGAGGTTCCCTGAGGATATTGCCGTCCGCGCTGGGGCTGTCGGCCTCTCCGAAAGCATTGGCCTTGTATTGGATGCACAACATCGTCATGTTCTCCTTGCCATTGTTCTTCAAGGCTCGCTTGCCATCGGGCGATACACGGATAACGGATCCTTCGAGGACAGGGAAGATTTCGCCGTCAACCTGGTACAGGCCTTCACCCTTGATAATGATATAAAGCTCCTCATGCGTCTTGTGAGTATGGAGGAAGCCGCTGTCCTGACCGGGGGCAAGCGTCTGGAAACTGAGTTCGCTGCCTGTCGCACCAACGGCTTGGCCGACGAACACTTTCCCATGAAGGACAGTCGGTCCCATCGGGAGTTCGTAACCGATAACCTCATCCCATGAGCCGATGTTGACGGCTTCAAAGTTCTGACCTTTCGCAATTGTCTCAATTTGTCTCATTGCTTTCATATTTTATTGGTTTTCAATATTTGTTTCTAATAGAAACTTTGTATCTTTGCGCAAAGATAGCACCTTTGGTCAACTCTTGCAATACGGTACATGAAGGTGCAATAGTTACAGCGAGGAAACAATTGATGATTATCAGACAAATAGATTATGGCAAATTTTGAAGGTTTTTGCCCAGTCCGGAATATCCTCTCCCAGATAGGAGACAAATGGTCCGTCCTGGCCATGGTGGCCATCCAGAAATACGGCGTGTGCCGCTTCCGGGATTTCCAGAAAGACATGCCGGATGTTTCCAGGAAAATGCTTTCCCAGACACTGAAACGCCTGGAGGATTATCGGCTGGTCACCCGCACGGTCTACGCGGAAGTCCCGCCAAGGGTCGAGTACAGTTTGACCGAACTGGGAGAATCTTTCCTGCCGGCCTTGAACGGTATTATTGATTGGGCTTTGACAAACAGAGATGCTCTGGCTCCGCATGGCCGCCGCGAATAACATCAAATAAATTCCGGGTAGTGTTTCATCGAGTGTGTCAGTTAAAGCCCTCGTGAATCCCAAATGGTAATTTCAACCCCTGTATTTGCCATTTCGCCTCCCGCTTCTCCCGATGTGTCACATCAGGAAGAAAATCGGCCTTCCACGCACTTTCAGCTCCCGATGTGTCACATCAGGAAATGCCTAACCTGCCTTTCAGGCCCCTCTGTGGCACTTTCCGCTTTTCCCGATCTATCACATCGGGATGAAAATCGGCCTTCCACGCACTTTCAGCTCCTGATGTGTGACATCAGGAAGAGCCTAACAGCAAGTGTCAGCAAATAAAATGAGTGGTAGAGGTACCAGGCGCGAAACGCTGCTGTGCTGGATAGAGGCAGGTGAGATTGGCAGGATCACGAAAGGCCTGCCTATGAGGACTGATTTTCACCGATGTTGAAGCATATACGTGAGCGTATGTCAATCGGAATCTGGCGGGAGTCCACAAAGAGCCACTCGTCAATCATATAGCCTCCGTTACGGACGATGTTATCTTCAATGGCCTTTTTTATATCAAGTTTATATATGAGATCTTCATTTGACCTGAACCAGTATTCCCGGCTGTCGGGAAGTGTGACTCTCAGAGTATTTTTGCAAAGATTGCAATTTTCAATATCTTCTCTCAACTTCGCCTCGAATTCTGTCATTTGGCAATGTTCTTCAACTTCTTGCACTTCATCACCGGTTTCCGCATCGTCAGAAAATTCCGGATCGTCATATTCCTCAAATCCTCCTATTTCTTCACCGATGAATTCCAGTTCTTCAGATGTCGGCTCGCGTAACAGGTTTCCGGTGGCGGCTTTCAACAATTCAAGGAAACAATAAGCTCGCTGAAGACCTTTAAAAGGTTTCAGCCGGTATGTCTTATCATCTTCAAGAACAAATATTACCGTACCCAGGATTTCCTGGCTATGGCCATAAATAATGGTTCCTGTCATATTGTCCGGCAACTCTTCCATATACCCGTTTTTATCGACCAGCATAGCCACGTGGCAGGATTCTTTATCCAGTCCGAGTGCCTTTGTAATACGTTGGAGAGCCGGAGAATAATGCACAATGTCATAGTCTAGCTGAGGAAGCACTTGATCCATTGTGTCTTCTTCCACATCCATCGCATAGTAGAATCCCTGAGGATAAACCGATATTACGCCGGTAGAGTCTTTATCGTCTTCTTCAGGATTTGCGGCCACATATTCTTTAAGCCAGAATTTTTCTATTTCATCGTCATACTTGGACAGTAAATTAGAGACATATCCCATAGCGATCTGTCCCAAGGTGAAATTTTCCCGGTCACTCAGGCGTGCTGCCTGCAGGCAGGTACGGGCAATGTCGGCAGCGGATGCTCTCATTTCAGGAGGCAGAGCGTCTCTTTTATAGTAATGGATATAGGCCTTGAGGAAGAAGCAATTGGATTGCCCGATCTCACATCCCCGCTCCAACGGTATCAATGCCTCTTTCTGGTTTTCCTCATAACCGAGAAATCCAACATGCAACAAATAACCCTTGAGAAAGCATGCGTAAGCATCGTATCGGGCAATGGCGTAATCCAAGCCTTCGGCAATTTCATTGTGAAGTTTTTCCTGCTCCTCAGGAGAAAAAGCCAGGAAATCTTCCTGTTCCATTAATGCCTTGAAGCGATGGCAGTTAACTGCTCCTTTCCGGGCTCCTTCTTCAGCCACTGAATAAGCTTTTTCTTTATCTCCCCGATTCAAGTATAATAGGGCCAGGGAATAATAACTATCTACATTGCTGCGTTCAATACTAGTTAGATATGCTTTTTCCGCCGCTTCCGGATCAGAGGATGCCAAAGCTTGTCCAAGCAGATCGTAGTAAATCGGATCCGATCCCGGATTCTTATCCAAATGCTTTTGCAGGATATCCGCCGCCAAAGCAGGATCCTTCTGAGTTCCATATCCTCCGTAAACGAGATTCTCGAGCAATAGGTATTGAGCGAGTTCGCTGCCATTGCTATAGGAAGTCTGCATCAGGTAAGCGTGTATTTCGTGACAGGCTTTGTCCAAATCAATCCGTCCGTCATAGTTCATTATGGCCAGGGCCGCATTTGCATCTTGAACACCTTTAGAACCAGCCCAGGCTAGGAGATCTTCAGCTTTTTTCAGGCTGTTTCCATCTGGGTTAACCAAAGACAGCCATCGACCGTATCCATAAGCGGCATAAGGGTCACTCCCGCTATTCTCTTTGAGTAACTCCACCATCTCCGCTGAAATACTCTTGGTGCGCCAAACTGTAAGGAAATGCTGCAGAAACTCTCGGTCGTGTGTGATTTCAAAATATGATTTCATTGATGTGATTGTTTATCTGGCACGTAAATAATTCTGAAATAGTCTCACTCCTCAAGAAATGTAAAGGTAGGGATTATCTCAAGTTTTGCAAGTCTTTAACCCGAATTATTCATAAAGAAAGCAGAAATGCGTTCGAGCCTCTTTAATTGTTAAGGAGGGATTTAGGAGTGATTTTATATAGCAAATGCCCCTGGAGTATCTCCAGAGGCATTTCTTGAGGTGCCTAGCGGAATTGAACCGCTCTAACTGGTTTTGCAGACCAGTGCCTAA
>CAMBRR010000060.1 GCA_945870315.1 uncultured Bacteroidales bacterium | reverse complement strand
GGAGAAAGAATGACATTGTACTTTACGGGTGAGAAACCTGATAGACAGGCGGATGTCAAGACCTATTATGATCCTGCCTCGAATTCCATCCTCTGGAGCCAGAGCGGAGAATATATGATGGTGGCAATGTCCAACAGTGCAGAGACTGAAGGGGAATGGTATGACGAGAATGTCCTGGTTCCAAAACGCGCTTTGGAAGGCCTCCTGCAATCAAACGAGGCTAAGGTGTCCGATGACGGAAAGACTGCGAAGTTTTCGTTGACAGAAAATGCTGAAAATGGTATCACCTTCCCGACGGGAGAGGGAAAATACCGTTTCCATTCAGTCTATCCGGCTTCTGCTTCCAATAGTCTTGGTAATGTAAGCATCTGGGACTGGCTGATTTTTGTCGGAACCTATCCGGACGGCTCCGGGCAATTCCCTACAGCCACCAGCTATGATCCAAGAGCTGACGTTATGCTTGGAATCTCGCAGCAGGAGTACACCGAGGTGACTTCAGGTATGGAAATCCCTATGATTTTCGATCGTCTGGTAACCCACGGAAAAATCACTCTTACCAACATTCCATCCCAAATGACAAATATCACCAAGGCCGTTATTACTGCGCCCGAGGGTTGTACAATGGCCGGAATCTACTATATCAATGTGCTTGGAAAGGAATTCGGAGGGGATGACAAGAGCAATTATAATTATGTGGTATTGAACTATACTTCTTCCGAAGGTGGAAAGGTCAAGGCAGCTGCAGAGCTTGGGCAGGTGGTCGACGGTACTTTCGACCTTTGGTTCTGTACAAAGCCATTTGAAATCCTTGAGGGACAGCCTCTTACAATAAGTCTGTATAATGAAACCGGTTGTGTGTCAAGGCAGATCCTTGCCCGTTCTGAAGGGATAAAATTCGAGAAGAACAAACTTTCTTCTTTGACGATTTCGATGGCTTCCGCCTCATATTCCGACTATACTTATGAGATTTCGATGACTCCTGACGGGGAAAAGGTTGACAAACTTGAGCTTCCGAGGACAGCAGGTGTGACGGAGTTCTATGTCCATACCAATGCTGGAACTGATCTGAACTTTGATTACAGTGCTTATCCGAATCTGCTGAGCCTCTATAATGAATGGGACTACAAGCAAGTGGATTCCCGCGGATGGAACGTGATGAAATGTATCGCCGTGCATAAGGAAAATCACTCTCGTACGACAAAGAACGAGGGAAGCGTCACAGTAAATATCAATGGCTATGGTACTCATGAACCTGTCGTTTCTTCTGCGCTTCAGGTGAGCCAGAATGCCGGTGACGGTCAGGTTGTCATAGGAGACTGGACAGGAGACCCTGTGGAAATGGCCGGGCTTCTGTGGTATCCTTGCAACCTCGGATTCAACCTTGAACATCCGTTCGGCGAATACTATCAGTGGGGCCGCCGTGCAGGGCAATATCCTTATTGTGAGGACAATACCACCAAATTCGCTTATTCTGAGTATGATGATCACGGAGCGATAAAAGCAGTTGATGATAAAACTTATTATGCAGCAAGTAATAACTGGTTCAAATACGATGACCCTGAAACAGAGCAGCATCCGACCGTTGATTTCAACTGGCCTGAAACCAATGATTCGCCATATCTTGGAATGGGCAATCCTTGCCCGGAAGGATGGCGTGTCCCAACAAAGGCAGAGTGGGAAGCACTTTCAAAATTGATTTCTTCTTATGGATGCTGGTCAACGGTTGGTTTGAAGGACAAGTTGCACGGGGTGGCAAGTTTTGAAGGCAAGACCTCATCCGGAAAGGCGGCTGTGTGGGATTTATGGGATCCCCAGACAGGTGCAGCACTTGAATTCTGTGTTGCGGGATGCATTTCCTGCTCAAATTCTGATACTGAAGAGTATTTCAAGAATATGGATAATGCGGCATTGAACCGCTATGATTCAGATTATGCAGGAGGACAATATTGGGCCTCAGATACTACTGAAGATGAACACTATAGCTACCGAAATTATTCGTATATGGATTTTACTGCCTATAATATCACAGGAGAGAATACATCATCTAAGAAGAATGAAGCAGTGGTAAGAACAATTTCTGGAGCCAGTTATCATGGCTATTCTGTCCGCTGCGTGAAAAGCATCGAGTAGATTGGAATTGAAAATAATGTGTAATAAAGAAGAGGGTGACTAAAAGTTAGCTATTTAGTCACCTTCTTTGTCGTTTCACTCTACGAGTGCGGATTGCTCCAAAAGTATAATAAATTTAACCTGCAAAATTTTGTCGGGACAATACGTTCTATCTACTACTGGAAAACTATGCTTATGTACTTTTGCGGTAATATTCCCGCAGAAATTATAGAAAATTGATAAAACTATTCTGCAATATTTGTATATTTGTGCCTGATAAACAACACAATTGATTATGCAGGTGGGAGATAAAAACATCTATGATAGCCTTCCTCTGCTACATGTTGACTATTTCGGTGAAGACCTCCCCAAGTATCTGGAATACATAATCCAAATATGTCTTATGTTTTGTCTGGCGAGAAACCAAACGATGGCAATTCTCGTGAAATCATATTCTTGTGCTGGACCAAACATCTGTACGACACCTTGGAATCGCCGATCTATCAAAAAATGACAAATTTTGACAATTAAATAATAATCTGTCAATCTATGATACCTTTCGATAGAACCACTCCGGACAGCCTTGGGGGATAGAGGTTCACGTCATAATATTTTTTGGTATAGTGCAATACATTGACTAAATTGCGTCATTATAAATATTCGTGCATATGATGGACTAATCCAAAAGGGATAACAATGGATAAAATATTTGAATCGTTCAGAAGGGTACGGACATTTGAGCCGATGGAATCCAAAGTGGCGAAGGGAGAAGTGTATTTTGTACTGGGGTTTGATGATGAAGGAAGAGCATATCTGACCACAACAGACAAACATGGAAATAGTATCAGGGCGGACTACAGACATTACAGCGGCAATACCTTCCTCCTGCTGAGGTCTTTGGCTGCAATACATGATGCGGATGCAGTTACTGTGTCCTGGGGAGGACAGCAGGACAGGATATATCTGGATTCCCATCCGCAGCTCATATATCAGATACTCAGGTGTGAAAATGTTGTCAACTCAAAGATGTCGCCTCTTGAAGAGTTGGAGGGATTGTATCAGTTGCGCTCGGACATAGATGAAGAAGGCCGCACCTGTACACCGGTCTTCAGGCTGGAAAGGGTTGAAGGTGACGGGCCATACGACATGCGGGATTTCCGTTTCATAACAGACAACTATGCGCTGTGTGGCAATAATATCGTGCAGGTCAGGCCGATAGGAGAAGAATTCCTGAAATTGAAAGTCCTTTCACAACCATTCAGCAAGAATGTTGAAGAACAGTATCTGTCGTTGCTGATGTCTCATTTTGACAATGTGAGCCTTTATGTAAAAGGCAACCCGTGCATCTGTTCCGAGACCCGAGTCAAGGCATCTCCCGCAATAGTGTTCGAGAAGGTCACAGAAGACAATGCCTTATTCCTCAGGCTGACTGAAAGTATTCCTGGATTATCTGTGGACTTTGTGGAGGATTTCTCGCCTACACGTCTGGCAACCAGAATGCCTGACGGAACTATGACCATCAGGGAGGTTGAGTATCCGGATATGAATGATTCTGCCGCCCGTCTTCAGAAGCTGGTTTGTGCCTGTGCCCCGGACAAGAAGGCGGCAAAGGAGATATATGAGGAGAACGGTCTGTTCATCATCCCGGAGAAGACTGCCGGAGCATTTCTCGTACGCAACCTCTCGGCCCTGGCCAGAGATTTCATTCTTATAAGTTCGGATAAACTGGCCGGATACAAGATCAGAACAGTCACTCCAAAATTCAATCTGGCAGTGTCTTCGTGCATAGATTTTCTTGAGGGATTTGCTGAAATACAGATTGACGACCAGGTGTTCTCCCTGTCCGATTTCCTTGACCAATACCGCAAGAACCGATATATCGAACTCTCAAACGGAGAAAAGGGAATTGTTGATGAAAGCTATGTCAGGCACATTGAGAGGCTGTTTGACAAACAGAAAAAGGGGAAGAAAATCAAGCTTTCATTTTTTGACCTTCCTGAGGTATCCTCATTGCTGGAAACTGTGCCGGATACGGGAATATTTCGCAGAAGCCGGGATTTTTATACCGGATTCAATGCCCTTCCGGACTGTCCTGATTTGAAGATACGGGGACTGAATGCGGAGCTGAGGCCATACCAGCAGAATGGCGTAAAATGGCTCAAGTATTTGTATGACAATGATTTCGGAGGTTGCCTTGCTGATGATATGGGACTTGGCAAGACTGTCCAGGCCATTTCCCTGCTTCTACTTGCTACTGCCGGGAGGAAGAAGGGACGCAAGCCTTCGATGGTAGTCATGCCCCGCACTCTTCTTTTCAACTGGAAGGCTGAGTTCAGCAAATTCGCCCCGCTCATGAAGATATACACCTACTACGGCGCCGACCGTAATCTGAATGAAGCTTCCGGGAATGATGTCATCCTGACCACTTATGCTTTGATAAGGAATGACATCGAACTCTTCTCCAACATGAAGTTCAACTGTCTTATTCTTGATGAATCCCAGAACATCAAGAATTTGTCTGCCAAGGCATCCCAAGCTGTCATGCTGCTTGATGCCGAACATCGTTTTGCCCTCAGCGGCACTCCAGTGGAGAATCGTCTTTCCGAGCTTTACTCACTGTTCCGTTTCTTGAATCCGGGAATGTTCGGGAGTGCAGAGGAGTTCAACCAGAGATATGCTCTTCCTATCCAGAAGGATGCGGACAAGGATGCCATGCAGCAGTTGCGAAGCCGCATCAATCCTTTCCTTCTGCGAAGGGTGAAGGAAGATGTGCTCAAGGATTTGCCGGAGAAGATAGACCAGACCATATATGTGGAGATGGAAGAGGAACACCTCAGATTCTATGAGAAGCGTCGCCGGTTTTATTATGAGAACATTAAGAACAGCATACGTACGGAGGGAGTCGCGAAGTCCCAGTTCGAGATGTTCCAGGCGCTGAGCGAACTCAGAAGGATTGCCTCTGTGCCGGAGAGTCTCAGCGACGGCCGGATCCGCTCATCCAAGATTCCTGTGATATCCCAGGCCGTCGTCGAGGCCGTCGAGAATGGGCACAAGGTCGTCGTGTTTTTCAATTTCATTGCGGGAATTGAACTTCTTGGGGATGAGTTGTCGAAGGAGGGTGTGGGATATGTCGTGATGACCGGTGCAACAAGCGACCGTCAGAGTGTTGTGGACCGTTTCCAGAATGATACAGGCTGCAAGGTGTTGCTGATGACTCTGAAGACAGGTGGAGTAGGGCTGAACCTCACTGCGGCAGACACGGTTTTCGTTGCCGAGCCTTGGTGGAACAGGGCAGCCGAAGAACAGGCCATAGCCCGCTTGCACCGTATCGGCCAAAAGTCTGTGGTACATTCGTTCTCAGTAATAACGTCCTCATCCATAGAGGAGAGGATTCTCCAGCTCCAGCAGCAGAAAACATCTTTGGTAGAAGCCCTGATTGCCTCCGACAGTTCCACCTCAAAGATCCTTACGGAGGATGACATTGACTTTATATTCGGATAGATATGGAACTCTTTGACCATCAGGATAATAACACAATATGCCTGTATGCGGACAATCAGAACGAGATTGACAGGCTGAACAATTGTTTCTATAACCATTATAATGCGAATTATCTCAAGGAATACCTTGAGGATATTTTCCCATATCTTCAACATATTACCATAGTCAGGAATGGCATGCCAGTCCCGAGATCGGAATTTTTCCCTTCGGGAAAGAAGGTTTATGCATATCGTAAAGATGAGTGTTCAAAGTTGCTGGCACTTGTTCATTCCCACGAATCCAATCTCGAATACCTTTTGGGACAGCTGCCCAAATATGTGTCACAAGCCATTCTGGCAATGCTCTCCTTCGGCTATGCCTCAGAAGAGACATTGAACATTTTCGATGCCTCCAAGGCGATTGTTCATAATGATAAGGATTATTACTACTATTATTCCAATCCCAAGATGGCAAAATACATGGGAATATTCTGTTCCGTTTATTCAATTTCGAGAACCGATTACACGGAGCAATATCTATATATTCCTGATTTTCTGAGAAATATATATTCCAGAGTCCTGCTGCCGCATATTACGTTTCAGGCAATGTTTTCCGAAGAGCCTCAGCAAGGACTGGCAAAAATTTGTGCAGAGAAGGAGTTCATAACTGCATTCCCAGTGATAACAGGAATGCACCGGCAAGATGCCATTAATTGTTCCGGAATGAAAATAGGTTCGGTGGTTGCCGCAAAGGTTTTTAAATGCACCAACATTCAGGAAATCATTCCGGAAGACATCAGGAAACAACAAAAAATCAACCTCGGACAATATTTCATACCATCCTTGCTTCAGGTACTGGACAAAAGAAAGAGCGGAAATGTTGAGAATTATGTCAAGGAAGCATTTTCTTATCTGACATGCACTATCCCTGGAATAATGCTCCCTGCTCTCCTACCGCATATAAAAGGCTTCCGTGCAAAATATCTTGAAGGCTCAGGAAGATTGTACTGGGGACAGTTCATCAAGGAGTGTCTGGAGTTTGCTCCTGACAAGTGGATGTCTTTGGAAGGTCTGCTGGATTATGTCTATACCGCTCCGGGCAATGCCTTCTACGGTTGTCAGTTAGCACACTTCAGGGACATGAATATAAGAAATGCCATAACCGGTGAATTGATATATCCCGACACTCAATGGGAAGAAATCGATCTGGAATATGTCAGGGCCCTGGCGGCTGCCATGTATGCTCTTGGAATAGTGGAAATAGCCGTGGACACTAATGATATGGACTATACCTCTCCGGCTGAGAGGATACGCCAGATCAGGCTGACTGAACTCGGGAAATATGCCATCGGACTGTCCAACAAATATGTTTCCCAATCAATTGTGAGCAAGGACTGGTTCCGGTTGGACCCAGACCACCTTATTGTATTTTCGACATCTGAGAACAATCCGTATGAGAGTCTGCTCGCAGAAATAGCGACTCCGATTGGTTGCGGCCGTTTCAAGATTGACAGTGGCAGTTTCCTGAAGAAATGCCGCACACTTTCAGATGTCAAAGAAAAGATCAGTTTTTTCAAAGATTATATCAGCAGCGATCTTCCGGATATATGGAAAGATTTCTTCGAGAATCTCAAAAAACACTGCAACCCGCTGACTAAGGAGAAGGAAGACTACATTGTATTGAAAATAAATGGCGACAATCCTGCGCTCGTCAGGCTTCTGACTTCCAGCTCTCAGCTGCGCAAGATGATACTGCTTGTTGAGGGACAGCGTTTTCTCATAAAGAAAGATGCCATGAAGCAGTTTGTCGATATTATGAAGGATAATGGTTTTCTGCTATGACTTTTCGCCTGCTCGATGAATTGCACGAGTGCTATATTATCAATATCTTTGCGGACCGAGTGTGTCCGGCAAAAGTTTCGGACGTTTAAAATAATGTATTACAATTATGAATATCAATGGAATCCTAATAGGTGCTGCCGTATTTCTGAGCATAGGTATCTGCCACCCGCTTGTTATCAAGATGGAATATCATTGGGGCAAGCAGAGCTGGTGGATTTGGTTGGTGGCCGGCTTGGCATTCTGCCTGCTTTCTCTCTTCGTTGAGAATGATATATTGTCAATCATCATTGGCGGCTTCGCTTTCTGCTGCCTGTGGGGCATCCACGAAATGTTCCTGCAGGAGAAACGGGTTCTGCGTGGTTGGTTTCCGGAGAATCCCAAAAGGCACGAATACTACCAATCGCGCCGAAAAGAAATGGAAGATTTGCTAACTAAATAACTTTATTGATCACTTCTTTGGAAACGATGCAAACGCTCCTGGTACGATTGCTTGTACATGCGTTTAACCTTCTCCTCCAAAAAAGAATTCTCGATGAGTTTGTAAACCTTTGGCTGCTCCGTTGCAAACAGTTCAATAATAGAGGTCATCTTTTTAGGTAGAACTCCTATGCGCGTTCCAAAAGTAATGAAGTCGTCTTTGCATGGGTGTAATGTCCTCGAATATACATCCGAGTATTCTGACTCAGGAATCAGTCCTTCTTGTAATGCAAAATCCCCGTCATTGACATGTATGGCGGTGTTCAGCAAATCGTATGCAGGAGTCAATACGTAGTCTCCGCCATCGGTCTCTTGTAGTGAGAAGTTTTTCAGGTGTGCATCGCCATTACTAAACAGATAATTGAAGACAACCAGCGTGAAATACTTCGCCATCTCAACTTGCCATGCAGAAACATTTTGTTTCAAGAGCTTTGCAATATCTTCATAGCTGCCAGAATATTTGAAGTCACTACCACTATTTCTCTCGGTTTTGCCTGCTATAGAAGCAAAATCATCTTGTCTAATCTTAGAACCATCAGCCCTATAGTCAAATCTCTTAGTTATGTAAAAGGGATTGTCATCCGCAAAAAAAGCAAGTGCATTCGCTGCTGTATTGATTTTATACACCTGGCTTGCAATCTGCATGGTCAGATGCTCATTTGCCGGGATATTATTCCTGAAACGAAGACTCTTATATTCGGGAATAGGTTTTATAATATATCGCCCAGATTCTCCTTCAGGGGTGATTATAATCTTTCCCTTTTTGATTATGGCTGATATCTTCTCCTGTACACCAGAGATAGATATTTTGTTTATAGATGCAACAATCTCACCTCCGGTGTCGTCGTTTATCGTTAAGTCCATTATATGACTAACCTTTTTGCCTCCGAAAACTTTTCGTAGGCACGAAGGACTATATGTATCGAATCCCGGTGCAAGTGTACCAGGACAAACGTCTATCTTTCTCATAATTTCTCTATTGTTATCGCACCTATTGTATCGTGCTTTGCCGTTGCTAATAATAAACCGAATGAATCTTTTTCATCTATTCTCAATGTCATGCACTGAGTTGCCTTGTTAGCACCTTCAGAGAGCATGTTGTAGAAGAATGGGAATAGTTCATCAGAAATATACTCCTCCTTGCGTTTAGGGAAAGCCAACGATATTGCACGCATCTCTGGGTTGATAAGATACTCATCGTCATATTTGAAAATATAACGCATGTCATCTGTTTCTGTTAGCGTACCAGCAACTATCTTATTTGCTAAAACTAATGCTCGTCTCATTATTCATTAATGATTTTTACTCTCATGATTAACTCTAAGCCAAGAACCTCAGCAATCTTTTCTAAAGTTTTCAATGATGGGTTTCCTTTCTCTGATTCTACACTTTTGATTATACGCAAGCTAAGTTCCGTATAATCTGACAAATCCTGTTGGGTCAATCCCAATACAGTTCTTCGTTCCTTTATTAATTTTCCGTACTTCATGGTGCAATATATTACACATTTGATGCAAAAGTATATATTTCCTTTTGAATATCCAAGCATTTGTGTAATATAATGCACTTCTTTATTATGTTATTCACCGTAAAATTCTATTTCTTTTGATGCTATCTCATGATGTAAAATGCATAGCGGAATGGACTTTCGTGCATCATCAGATAAGGTTTACGCTATGATGCCTGGCAAGGTTCTTAAAGTCCGATATGATAAGGTTTCAGGGAATTACATTACATAAAGCTTCAGCATGGAAGTATAACAGTAAGCTATTGCCATCTATCTTAAGTCTTAAAATACAAGAACGAATTTGTGACAGTAGGAGAGGTAGTCGGTGTCACTGGTAATACAATCTCGTCGAGTGATCCTACGATATCTTAAATGATTGGGCCTAACTTATTACCCCAATTACATTCCTATAAGTTCTTTGAACATACGGACTATGTGATTGCCCATTTCTGGCATGCAGCTCCTTTCGTCCATGTCAAAGCATGAGCCTGGCGTACTCATTTCCGCCATACATGGGTACATCAGATTCTCGAATGTCCTGATAGAATTCCGTTTCTCCTTACGCAGTTCCACTATCTGATCATACTGGTCAAGTTCACGTTCAGCCTTGTCGAGCAGCTCCTCCAAAATGGCCTCAATATCCGGCTCAGCCTCGTCATAGATTTCCTTTGCTATGTCAAGCGACTGCCTGTTCAATGAGGCGATAAGGGCATCATTGAGTTCACAGACCAGACGCTTTACATTTGCACACAGTCTTGATGTCCTGGTGCGCAAAGCTCCCGGATTGATGCCGAAGCCGATGGCATCGTACAGGGGAGTGCAGGCTCCTGGGTTATACTCGTCAGGCCGGAGGTCGTTGACTTCCTTGATGGAGACCTTGTCTCTCAGAAGCCTGATATTCCCGGATTCGAAAGGAACGATGCTTACCAGCTGTTCCTGCTCGGGGAATTTGTCCTGCGCCCTGCGTATTGTCTGCAATGTCTCGTTCAGGCCATTCAAAGCCTGACGCTCGATACAACTCATGCTACCACTCTCGTCAAGAATAATCAGATTGAATACTTTTGTTTTCATACGAATCATGTTTTACGTTTAACTTGTTCCGATAATAGGTAGCTCAAAAACTGAGGTTGTTACAGCAATGGTCAGATTTTTTTTAAAATTTCGGTCACGCGTTCAAAGTTCTTAATTATGATATAGTTAAACAAAAATCCCGATTGTAGATGATATAACTAGTATATAATCAATTAATTATCTTGCCAGTCTCATCAAGGCAACGCTTCCCGCACTTTTATGTTCATAGCAACCTGTCTATTTCATCCAGTATCTCAACGTCTGCAGGCAGCCACTTCACGCTGTGCAGATGCTCCCGGTCGAGCCATGCAGCTGCCTCGTGTTCCAGCAGTGTCAAAGAACCAGATATCACGCTGCACAGATAGCAGCGCATACTGAGGTGGAAGGTAGGGTAGTCCCACTCTACGGTGGTCACATACCGATCTACGCTTATCTCCGTGGCAAGTTCCTCCCGGATCTCACGCACCAGAGCATCCTCCGGCGTCTCTCCTGGGCCCTTCTTACCCCCTGGGAACTCCCACCAATCTTTAAACTCTCCGTATCCCCTCTGGGTTGCAAATACTTTATTGTCGCGTATAATGATTGCTGCTACTACTTCTATCTGTTTCATAATGAAGTAGCGGTTTTATACGATGAACGGCAATTCTTGCGGGCCTTACCCGTCTTTGGGTCAATGAGGAACGGAGAATCAGGAACATCCGGGATGAGTTCAGCCATTCCCTCAAGCTTGCCACAGGCGCGAAGAATCTTGATAAGGGTGC
>CAMBRR010000059.1 GCA_945870315.1 uncultured Bacteroidales bacterium | reverse complement strand
TATGCTGACCTGCTGCTGTATTTTGCTGAAGCTGAATGCATGGCAAACAACGGGCCTACGGAAGCGGCTATTGAGGCTCTGAATCAGGTTCATAGGCGTGGGTATGGAAAACCATCGAAGACCCCTGATTCGAGTGTGGATTTCAAGTTGTCAGATTATCCGACAGCAGAGAGTTTCATGAAAGTACTGCTTGAAGAAAGGATGTATGAGACATGTTACGAGGGGAAACGTTACAATGACTTGAAGAGACTTGGTAAGCTTGCGGAATATGTGTTGTATGCCAAGGATATAGTGGTTTCTCCAGGTGCGTACTGGTTCCCTATCCCAAATGAGGAATTCCTTTACAATAAAGGACTTGATATCTCCAAAGACCAGAATCCAGGATACTGAAAACATTGAGTATGATAAAGATAAAGATAATACCGGCACTTATGATTGTAGCGATTGTCTGTGCCTGCAATCCTGTCGAAGATGACGACACGAAGACCTCGGGGAACGTGACTGTCACAACCATACAGCAGTTGAACAATGGTTGTGAGGACCTTGATTCTCACAAAGGATATGAATTGCAAAGCCTGCTGGAACCGGTCGCCGGATATCAGTTGTCATTGGGAAAGGATATTCTTGGGATAGATAATCCAGTCTATGCCAGAATCAAGAAATGTGCTGACGGTTCATTCCTTCTTATGTATCAGAATGGGCAGATTGGGTCACATATCTATGCTGTAAAATCTCAGGACCTGCTGAACTGGGATGCTCCGCAAACTTTGTTTGAGCCGGTTGCTGTCACCACTCCAGGTGGTGATGATATACGCAGGTTCTCTTCGGCTGATGCTGTAGTCCTGTCCAACGGGGATATACTTGCGGTCACATCCTATAGAGCAAACAAAGGATATAGATATTATCCCGAATGCAATGGAGTGATGATTCGGAGATCGGTGGATAATGGTTATACATGGTCAGACCAGCAGGTAATTTACCAGGGGACCAATTGGGAACCATATATCCTTGAGTTGCCAAACGGCCGCTTACAGTGCTATTTTACTGATGCTGAGCCTAATCTGAAAAATTCCGGAACATCTTTAGTATATTCTGATGATAAGGGAGTCACTTGGTTCCCTACCGGGGTGGAGCAAAGGAATCGTGTCATAAGGCAGTACAAATACATGAATCAGGGAGTAAAGATATTTACTGATCAGATGCCGTGTGTCAGGATGCTGAATGACGGCCTCACCCTCTTGGGATTTATGGAGGCTCGCCATGAAAGTGGCAATACAGTCAACGGTGAAAGTTCATATTGGATGAACCTGGTCTATGCCAAAGATGATTGGACTGTACTTGCGGAGGATCAGGAAGGTCCATCTGACAGGCAGAGTAACCTTTTTGAAGGCGCTGCAGGATATGTTGGACAGTTCCGCTCCGGGGAGACTCTGATTTCCTGCAATATCAACGGATTTTTCAGTATGAAGCTGGGGACATCTGACGGACGCAAATTCTATGGCACTTCTTGGTCAAAAGATTGGTATCAGCCTTTTGGCGGAAAAGGTTTCTGGGGCAGTACGGAAATAATCGGGACTCATGAGGTGCTTTCTGCCATGCATTGCACCTCAGCTGGCACCATTCAGCTGGGGAAGTTCTATCTGAATCACAAGATAGATGCCCCCCGTCAGGCAATCAAGGTTGACGGTTCTTCACAAGAGTGGGAAAGTGATCAGGCTCTTTTTCTTGGAAGTGCCTCAAAAGAGGTAAGCACGGCAATACGTGCGGCAAATGATGGGGATAACCTTTATATTTTAGTGGACAGAAGTGACAAGTACTTGAATGTTGGGGATGACCTCATCGTGTATATTACTGAAGATAATGCTGAAACTATCGAGGGAGCTGTCAGGATATTGATTCCCCTGGGGGGAACCCCTTCTTTCGGAAAAAATGAAGGAGGATGGAAGGATGTTGATATTCCTGGTATCCAATGCGTCACAACTGTTATCGGAACCCCATCGGACGGTCGGTCGGATTCTGGTTATGTGACTGAAATGTCAATACCCCTGTCTCTGTTTAGTAAAAAAGGCACGGATGGCATGCTGATAGACGTTGTAGTTGTAGATGGGACTACTCAAGATACATTCACTGGAGCAAATGCAAATTCTACTGCCAGATGGATGCCTGTTGTTTTAAAGTAACCACATAAAATAATTTACATTATGAAAACAAGATTTACTTTATTATCCATTGCTTTAATGGCTGTTGTAGCCGGATGTAAGGATTCCGGCAAAGAAAATGACGGAGGAATAGACATTGGACAGGAAATCAAGGTACCTGTAGTCCTGAATTCTTCTGTGGCAGACTTGAAGACTTCGTGGTTTTCCGGGGACAAGATCCGGGTATTTTCAGATAAAAGTTCCGAATCTACAATATTGCAGACTTCTGGAACGGGTAGCAACGTCGATTTTGAAGGGAAAAGCATAGCGGGTGATGTCTTCTATGCATTCTATCCTTCTTCAACAGACGTCTTATGTGACGGTTCTTCATTGAAATTTACTGTTCCTTCCAGTATTTCAGGGGATGTTGCAGAGTCTTTCCCAATGGCTGGTTATGGCAATCTTACTGAAGGATTTGTGTTCAATTATGCCTTGGCCCCAATTGCTGTTACCGTCAATGGCAACACGCATGTCATGTCTTTGAAAATTGAGGCAAAGGATACATCCGGCAATCCTGCTGACATGTCAGGAGAGGCATTGGTAACTTTCAATGGAACAGAACCTTCGGTCAAAGTACAAGGTGGCGAAACAATACAATTCGAAATCAATAAGATGGTTACAGGTTCCGCGACTTTCTACATCTATGCACCTGCAGGTTCATATAAGACCATGGCTGTTACCTTGGAAGATGCCGAGGGAGTATGCGTGACTGAAGAGATTAATGATGCGGTATTGAGTATCTCAAGGGCCTGTCAGGTGATGATTTCGCACAGCTCAAGGATCAATCTGTCGGCGGAAGGCCTTTCAAACTGCTATGTCGTGTCTGCCGCAGGAAATTATAAGTTCAATGCGAAGAAAGTTGACGGGACACCTCTTACCGGCTCAGCAGCAGATTATCTGTGGACGAGTGTTGAGTGCAACTGGACCCCTGTAGATGACGGATATACTTATGTGACAGGCGCAGTGGAACCTATGAATCCGGAATGGGTGATATCGGACGTCGAATATGATCAGGAAAAAGGTGAAATATCATTCAATGCAAGCGGGAATGTCGGAAATGCTGTGATTGCCCTCTATTCCGAGGCCTCCGGCATTCGTCAGATTATTTGGACATGGCACATCTGGGCTACAGGCATATCACTGGATCAGATGAAGGTTGAACACTGGCAGAGCAAACATCTTGTAAATGAAGACAAGGAATTGACATGGCTTGACAGAAATGTGGGAGCTCTAAACACAATGAACACCGATAATGCCGGAATCCTGGGAACTCAATATCAGTGGGGACGTAAAGATCCATTCCCTGGCGCTAACAGTATTGGTGTGGGGACACTCAAGGAGGGGAGTACAACTACTTTTAACGGAGGATTTGGAGTGACTGAATCAGAACCGTTTACGACTGCCACGATGCCATGGAAAGTCAATGAGGCATTTGCAGCGGATTTCTCCTATCTCCCAGACGTAGATCACACTGTTGCCGACATGGCCCGGATTCCGATGACAATGACCAATACTGGAGGCAATTGGGCATCAGATATAACGGTAGATATGTGGGGTGACGGACTTGCTCCTTTTGATACTTGGAAAGGATGGGCAATGTATAACGATATCGCTGATGAGAAGGAAACTTATGAGACAACCCGTAAGGCGGCAGTCGGCAAATCAAATCAGGATCCGTGCCCTCCGGGATATCGCGTTCCAACTTGTGAGGAACTGTGGAACTCCTTTGCTGGATGGATTGCAAATGGATATACTGACCATTGGGGAGACAATATATCCACTGGACGCAGTAAGAGAAATTATGGCCGAATGATTCATTCATATACGGATCCGGAGAACATAAAGACGAGAATACCATGTGATGGCTACAGGGAAGGTGGAAAACTCGTCAAAGTCGGTGAAGCTGCTTATTATTGGGCATCTACGGTCGATCCTGTAAATTATGCAAACGGTAAACTTTATGGATTCAGGTGGCTGGTGGGCAGTAATCTCCGTATTGAGGGATGTGGCTCGACTGCCATTGCACGCCCTGTCAGGTGCATCGCTATCTATTAGAGAGGAGCCGTTCATTTGACAGTGTTGATATGAAGATTAGTTTCTTGTCTATTATATGCACAGCCGTAATTCTGAGCGGCTGTGCAAGTAAAATGTCGGTTATATCGAAATCATTTGGAACATTATCAACTGGAGAGGAGGCTACATTGTGGCATCTGGAAAATGTAAATGGAGCGACAATGGATGTCACCAACTACGGTTGCCGTATAGTAAGGATATGTATGCCAGACAGAACGGGGAAGATAGACGATGTCGTCGTCGGATATGGTGACTTAGCTTCCTTTGAGGAGGGCGATCGTTTCATCGGGCCTGTCATAGGCCGCTTCGGCAACCGGATAGACCATTCATCCTTCATATTGGACGGCGTAAAATATGATGTAGATGCCAATGAGCATTTTGATGGAGAACCCGTTCACTGCCATGGTGGGCGGAAGGGCTTTGATAGATATATGTGGGAAGGGGAGACGGTAAGACGGGATGATATGGTCGGAGTAAGATTCCATCGCCTAAGCCCGGATGGCGAGCAGGGATATCCTGGTAATCTGGATACTTATGTGACCTATTGGCTGACCAATGACAATGTTGTAAAGTTGGAATATGAAGCGACTACGGACAATACGACCGTAGTGAATCTTTCCAATCATACGTATTTCAACTTGCGAGGCTCAGAAGGCTGTTATGTAATGGAGCATATTTTACAGGTTGAGGCTGACACCTGTGTGCAGAATAACAGCCACTTCTGCCCAGACTTGCTGTTGCATGTTGAGGGAACGCCATTTGATTTTCGCTCTCCTCACCGGGTTGACTATAGAATAGATATGCCAAACGAACAACTTCGTATTATGAGGGGAATGTCTGCATGCTGGGCAATAAGGAGCAGGGATGGTACATGCCGAAGGGCAGCCAATCTTTACGATCCTAAATCTGGCAGAGGTGTTGAGGTGTGGACTACTGAACCTGCTCTTCTTACCTACACGGGACGAGCTTTCAATGTGCAGAACTATCCAAATGGTAAATACGGCCCAATCGATAAATTCGCTGGAATGCTCCTTGAAACAATTCATTTCCCGGATTCTCCAAATCAGCCCCGTTTCCCTTCAACTACTCTCCATCCTGGAGAAATCTATCATTCAACAACCGAATACAGATTCTATTGCCAAACTGAAAAATAATCGTCCACGCTCAGGCCGTATGGGGGGACTTTAAAGCAGGCATGCTGTGGACGGTTCGGTCATACCTGCCATAAGAATCAGCCTCTCAGCAACGTGTAGGGCACATTTTCGTGGCAGGTGATTTTCGACTTCGCCAGAGTGAGGGATTCTCCCCGTCTATCTTCCTACTACTTTTCAATACAACATTTGCGAACCTTATACATGAAGGTACAGAAATATGTCTTGATTACTTCCGCCCTGCAGCCCATATAGTTGATGTGCTCCGGCTTGATTTCGTTGGTGTTGTTCATTTTGCACCAGTGTTCAGCAGTTCTTTCGAGTAGTTTGTCATCATTGTTGATGGTTGCAATAAGGGCATCACATCGCTCGCAGTCCATCACATCGCTCGTAGTCAAGGCCACAATGGCCGATAAGTTATTATGCTCATATAACAATTCGTCCGGAGGAAGCCCGATTGTACGGACGAAAACCCGGATGTGGCTTTCTGACGTGGCCTGCCTGAAACTCCTCGGCAGGCCTTACATCAAGGACAACAATTTTGGGGTGGGGGAGGGAAATTATATTCTGATGAGTTCATACTCGTGAGAGCCTATTCCTATCTTCTCGCCGTGGGATATACCCGCTTGCCAGCAAGTATCCGGGTGGATGTGGTGGAACTTGTCATAGGATCCCTGGTGGTCATGGTGTTCCCCATAGTGTTCCCCCTGGTGACGCTCTTCCAGAATGTCGGCAAGGCGGTTGCCGGAAGGGATTGCGGGAGCTGCATTAACGATGTCGGCACAGGCACAGTCAAGAGCTACGGGATCGAATGAAGCCGCAATTCCAAGGTCTGGGACAATAGCCGCATCGTTGTGGTTCCAGCAATCACATTCAGGTGACACATTCATAATGAAATTGATATGGAAATTTGGCTTGTCCATTATCACGGCCTTTGCATACTCTGCAATCTTGTAGTTGAGCTCCTCAGCACTGCTGCTGCTTCCAATCACAGCCCCGTTATGCTGGCAGACAGCCACACATTGACCACAACCGACGCATTTCGAATAATCTATGCTTGCCTTCCTGCGACGGGAATCGGCTTCGGACACCATAGAAATGGCAGAGTGTTTACAGTATTTTTCGCACATCCCGCAGCCGGTGCAGGCCTCGACATCTATACTTGGTTGAGATGAACAATGAAGTTCCATCTTTCCACCGACACTGGCTGAACCCATTCCAAGATTCTTCAAAGCTCCACCGAAACCGGCCTGCTCGTGACCCTTGAAGTGGTTCATTGATATTATTATATCTGCATCTGCAATGGCTGAACCGATTTTAGGCGCCTTGCAATACTCGCCGTCAAGCGGTATTTCTTTGTATTCGGTGCCTTTGAGCCCATCGGCGATAATGACATTTGCGTGAGCCCCGATGGGATTATAACCATTATTCATTGCAGCATCCAGATGGTCAACTGCATTGCTTCTGCCACCGCTGTACAAGGTATTGCTGTCAGTAAGGAAAACCTTGGCACCCTTGGTCCGCAGAAAATCTATGAGCCTGGCAGCATAATTAGGACGCAGATAGGCCAGGTTTCCAGGCTCTCCGAAATGAATTTTGATGGCTGTGAATTTCCCTTCAAAATCAATGTTTTCAATCCCCGCAGCTTTAACAAGGCGGATCATTTTGGTCATCAAATCAAATCCCGGCCTGGTTCTCAAGTCCGTAAAGTAAACTTTAGATTTTTCCATTGTGTCTGTATAGCTTATTATTTGAGGATTACTTTAGAAATTTTTACAAACTACCAAGAATCAGTGGTTCCATTATTTTGAAACCGTCAATATTCGGATGGACTCCATCTCTGGCGATTGACCTTGGAAGTCCTCCTTCATCGTTCTTCATTGCGGAATGATAATCCACATATGTAATCCTTGAGGACTCTGCATATTCCTTGAGCATCTTATTCAAAGCCACAATCTGCTCTGCCGCATCGGTCACCTCCTTCCTCCAGGTAAACTGGGTGCAAGGCAGCACTGAACACAGAATAGGTTTGATTTTGTTCGCCTTGGCAAGTTCACACATGGATATGATATTTCCAAGAATGTTTTCCAGGGCAATCTCACCGTTGTTCCTGGCAATATCGTTGGTCCCTGCAAGGATGACGACATACTTTGGATGCAGGTCAATGACGTCCCTCCTGAATCTTACAAGCATTTGTGAGGACGTCTGTCCGGAGATACCCCTTCCGAGAAAATTGTTGTCAGTAAAGAAATCCGGATCCGTTCTGTACCAGCCTTCTGTGATGGAATCTCCCATAAATATGGCCACAGGTTTGACTTTCACAGTGTCGTTTGCGGAGGAATACTTGCCGAATTGCGCCCAATCCTGAGCCATCAAAACTGATGATGAAAGGCATATCAATGCCAAGGCAAATAAAACTTTTTTCATTGTTTCAGTGTCTATTATTTGTGGCAAATATATATGAAATTTCCCAGACTCGAACAACTATTTATAAATGCAATGTTTAGTGGGTGTCCTGATTCCTTGTTTTGTCGTAATTCAACTTTTTGCTATATTGCGGCGCGAAAAAGAGAAACCTATGAATTTGAAATTTGTCATATTCGTCCTGGTACTGATTCTGATACCTTTTGTGGCGCAGGCTGCGGATGATGGCCGCGATACGGTCAGTTTTGCATATGATGTTGATTTTGAGATGTATTTTGACAATAGGGAGGCAAGCAGAAGCCATTTCAGCAAGTCTTCAACCCTGTTTGGCGCAATTTTGACTCCTTCCATCGGACTCGATGTGAGGCAAAAGGGTGGAATGCAGCATCGGGTAATGCTAGGAGTGGATGTGATGAGAGAATTTGCCTCCGGGGATAAGTATAAGCTGCTCAATGACGTAAGTTTCTGGTACAGAATGAAGAAGACGGTCAAAAAGACGGATATTACCCTGACTGCAGGCATTTTTCCTCGAAATTTTACGGAAGGCGACTGGCCGTTGTCATTCTTCAGCGATTCTTTGAAGTTCTATGACAATAATCTTGAGGGGTTGCTTGTCCAGTTCCACCGTCCTGCCGCATATTTTGAACTAGGATGTGACTGGTTGGGAATGTATGGTGACGAAAGCCGTGAGCGTTTTATGATTTTCGCAAGCGGGCAGGGGAGGCTTAAACCATTTTTAACTTTGGGCTACCACGCATACCTGTACCATTTTTCTTGTTCCAGGAAAGCTTCCGGAGTCGTTGACAATATTCTTCTGAATCCTTATGTCAAATTTGACCTTGACCTTGTCCTCCCTCTTGAGGAACTTTCTATTTCATTGAACTGGCTTCAGGGGGCACAGAATGACCGGAAGTTCATTGGAAAATATGTTTTTCCTGCTGGTTTTCAGATAGATACGGACATCCGGAAATGGGGTGCCGGAATCCGGAACCGTTTTTTCTATGGTACGGATATGATGCCATATTACAATAGCATAGATGCCTCAGGTTCCAAATACGGCAATCTTCTCTATATGGGCGACCCATTCTACCGTATCCACGACGATGGTTCTTCCGGATGGGGACCTTACGATCGTCTTGAGGCGTACTGGGAACCGAAGATAGGTCCATATCTGAATATTCGCATCGCAGCTGTGTTCCACTTCCATAAGAAGTATTCAGGTTGCCAGCAGATGGTCACCCTGAAATTCAATCTGGACAAACTTCTGAAAAGGAAGTCCTCAAAATCCTGATGATGCGCCCGCTCCGGGGCAAACTAAATGATTCCCAACTCTGTTGCCTTAAGACCCTCGGCAGTCAGCCGGATAATCTGTATTTCCCTCTGCGACAATCCGGTATCGGCAATCTCTTTGACCATAGTATTTGCAGGATTGCTCATTTCGAGGGAGCGTCCCCAGCAAGTTACCGGCAAGTTAAAGTGAAAGTTTTGGTCAGCCTCGTTTTCTGCTACATTGTTCTGGCGGAACCGAAGGGGAGGAAACTCATTTTGAGGAGGCGCCAGTGTGCTTTCGCGAATGGAATTCCGATAATGGTGATGGCGCACAGAATACCCATAAATAGATGGAACAGGGCGATTTCCCACCATCCTGTAACTATCCATATAATATTGAATATTGTTTGGATACAGCTTCCGTCTGCCATAATTTCCACATCTCTTCCGAATGGGCAAAGTGCCAGTGCGGCCAGTTTGAACATCTGGATTCCGAATGGGATGCCGATAATTGTTACGCACAATAACATTCCGTAGATTGCGTAATATAATGAAATAAGGAGTCCTCCTAAAAGTAGCCACAAGATATTTCCCAATGCATTCATATCGCTAGATTTTATTTTGTTGACGTTGCCTTATTGCCGCTCGTCGGGACACAAACATACGGAAATTTTTGAAAATGCCAATTATATTTTGATTGGAACATACTTCCCAGCATCCGGCAATCCAAACCGGCGCACCAAAACAGCGCCCCAAAATGGCAATCCAAAACAGTGCCCCAAAATGGCAACCCAAAATTCACCTGCCATACGATGTGGCCGTGCAGGCACTTCTACGTGCTGTCGCTATGGCAGGTTCGGGGGAAATCGCCGCACCTGCCAGCTTTACCCCTCCCAGAACGCCACATAAAGCAGCCGCCCCTGGCAGGTGATTTTCGACTTGGGCGGGGACGGCGTTGGGGGCATGTTGGGCAAGCCCATCTCTCGGCAATACTTGACCGCGGAGGCGCTTACTATGTTGAACAACAAATGTCTGTTTAGTGTGCTCGAATATGGTATAAGTCAGATACTTGCCGAGTAACATTTTAAGCAGTAAACAAAAAAGAAGCTGACTGTCACACATTGACGTCAGCCTCTTTATGATATTATTTCAAATTTTATTATTTACTTGGAGTAGCAGTTCCTGCAGGAAGAACAGTAAAATTCAATCCCTGCCCCCAATCACCAGAAGAGAAAGCATAAATATAGATATCCCAGTTCTTGGATGTGTCAGAAACTAAAATATTCTTGCCCTTGTCAGCCATATTATTCGTATAAACGCCATACCATCCTCCCTTCATCTCAGTATCAAAATTGTAATTCTCTGCATGAACACCAAATGCATGGTCCCAACTACAATCAGGAACACGAACAAACTTAAATCCGCCATCTATATTTTGATTCTTCAATTCATAAATGCCGTCACCATCGGTATCATAAAGTAATATAGGAGACTTTTCATTCCAATTATTTAGTGCTCTTACTACACCCCAATTAAATGGAGCTCTAACAGAACCTAAATTATAGATTTTTCCTCTCTTAAAAATAACATTAGATTTCTTATTAACAGTTATACCATTCACTGAAAGGGCAAACTCCGGATATGTTCCAGGCAAAACTGCAATATAATAATCTTTCCCATCTGTAAAAGTACCAGAAAGTGTAACCGTTGAACGATTAGAATAATCCTTATTGGTCTTACTTACCTCTCCTGTTTCAGTATTATAAGAAAAATTGCCTGCAATATTCTCTGCAGAAACAGAGATTTTATCAACCCCCGTTCCTAAAACAGAGATTTTTAACAAAGCAACAACATTCTTAAATGCAAGTTCCTTTGTATCTGTATATGCAACCGCAATATGAGCTTTAGGATCATATCCTCCTTTAACAGCCTCCTGTTCATTGCGAAGCCATAATTTATTAATAATATTATCTTTTGTAGAATTCCACCAAGCATAATCAGCTTCTGAAGCAGGGTAGGTGGCAATGAATTTAGTGCCCGTATAGCCCTTTTTCGTTGTCGTGAAACTTGCTGTTGCATCTTCATCAGTAGTGGTATAATCAGCAGTGCATTCATTGGTATTTGTTCCATTAAACAGGCGAATCGCATCACCGCTGACCCAGTAGGATTTCTTGACGCCGTCAACGTCTACCAACTGAGTTTTGGTGTCCGGGTCGGCGGGAGCCTCTGTATCAAATGATGCAGTAAAAATAGGGCTTTCTGCCTTTGGTGCATAATCGTTTTCTTTCTGGCAGGAGGCAATAACT
>CAMBRR010000058.1 GCA_945870315.1 uncultured Bacteroidales bacterium | reverse complement strand
ATATTACAAAAATTCCCTGAAAACCGCAAAGGTGGTTTTTTCAGATGCAGAAATATATGAATTTTAAATTTTTTTGATGAATCTTAAATTTTCCACCATCTTTTGTGAACCATCATGCTCTTCAAGTGTATTTAGGCTAAACAACCGACAAAATGCATTTTGAAGATTATTTGAAAAAATTCTGGGACAAAACACCCGGCAAAGGAGACAATCTTGTCCTTGAAGAGAAAATCTGGCGAAAAATCCATCTACGCATAAAATTGAAGAGGATTTCCATCGCTGCAACAGCCGCAGCGGCTTGCATCGCAATCATTATTCCACTAATACATTTTTCCGGTAGAATGGACACTCCGGAAGAAAAAACTGCAATGCTTGCCTACGCTCCGGAGACCAGCACGGAGATTATCCTCCCTGACGGCACAAAAGTATGGCTTGATGCGGGGAGTACCCTTTCCTGCCCGGCGGAAATGGAATCCGAGCGGACAGTATCGCTGAAAGGAAGTGCTGCATTCGACGTGGTTAAAACTGAGGACCTCAGAAAATTCAGAATCGAGCTGGAATCATCATTTATTGAGGTCAAGGGCACATCCTTCTCGGTCAAGGATGACGGTTCGAAGGAAATATCCGTAGTGCTGTATTCAGGTGCCATTGATTTTGTTTCCACTTCCAACGGGCAGACTGTAGCACTCAAGCCTGACAACAAGCTAGTATTCAACATTGACCAGCAGTCAATGCTGGTAACTCCCGCATTCCAGGGAATCAGCTGGAAAAACGGGATATACCAAATCCGCAATGCGTCTCTACGATCCATGGTTGAATTCATTGAGTGGAGATACGGGGTCGACGTAAACATTGCCGCAGAATTGAACGACTCCCAGAAAATCAACGGACAGATTCTCCAGGAAGATTCTTGCGACACTGTCCTTGAGAAAATCTGCTTCATTCTTGATTTGAAGGCCAGCAAGGAAAACGGAATCTATCGGATTATGCGGAAATAACCCGTCATCAATCAGAACTAAAACTAATAAAAAACAAAAGTATGAAGAAACATCTCAAAAAAGTTTCAGTCATTACTGTCCTTCTGACTGTGCTGCTGTCGCTGCATCTTGCACCCGGAGCATCCGCACAGGTATCGGTACAGGGCAATAATCTATCTGCTGTTCAAATAATTGAGCAGATTCAGAAGGCAACAGACTATATCTTCTTCTACAATTCGGAAGATATGTCCGGGATTTCAGTCAGCAGTATAAACCTGACCGGTCCTATTGAAAAAGTCCTTGAAAAAGTATTCTCCGGAACGGATGTCGTCTGGCGCATCCAGGGAAAGGAAATTGTCTTGAAAAAATCCGCGGCGGCCTCCACTCAGCCGAAGGCGGATGTCCGGGCAGTTTCCGGAATTGTAGTCGACGAGTCGGACAAATCACCTCTCATCGGGGCGACCATCCGTGTACAGGGGTCTGACAATATCGCCATTTCAGACATTGATGGACGTTTCTCAATAAGCGGAGTCTCGAACAGGACAGTATTGGAAGTGTCCTATGTCGGTTACAAGCAACGCGATTTCCGAATCGGAGACCTCGGTTACCTTGAAATATCCCTGTCTTCTGAAAATGAGCTTGAAGGCGTAGTTGTCGTGGGAGCAGGTGTTCAGAAAAAAGTTTCCGTTACCGGTTCCATCGCAGCAATCAAGGGCGACGAGCTCAAGTCCCCGTCATCATCGCTCACATCGAATCTCGCCGGAAAACTCTCAGGTGTGATTGCCGTCACCTCCAGTGGGGAGCCAGGGTCCACCTCCCAGTTCTATATTCGTGGCATCAGTACTTTCGGAGGCCGTTCAACGCCGCTGATTCTCCTTGACGGAGTGGAAATATCAGCCGGTGACCTTGACAACCTCCCGGCTGAATCCATAGACAACTTCTCCATTCTCAAGGATGCGTCAGCGACAGCAATTTATGGAGCCAGAGGCGCAAACGGAGTAATGCTTATTACTACCAAGTCAGGGACTGAAAACACGAAAGCACATATCAACGCCTCTTTTGAGCAGTCTTTCCTACAGCCTGTAAATGTAGTGGAATATGCCGACGGCCCTACATATATGCGCACATACAACGAGGCTCTTCTGAGCAGGAATCAATCGGCAAGCCCGCGTTATTCCGAAACCCAGATCAAGAACACAGAGTCCGGTGTCAACCCTTATGTCTATCCTAATGTCGACTGGTACGGGCTCATGTTCAAGAAATTCGCAATGAGCCAGAGGGCCAATGTCAACATTTCCGGAGGAGGATCCGCCGTAGTTTACTACATGAGCATCCAGATGAACCACGACGGAGGTATCCTTGACACCCCTCAGACACTGTCCTATGACAACAACTATAACCGCTGGTCATATACATTCCAGAACAATATCGGTTACAAGATTACCCCATACACCAAGATTGACTTGAGAATGAATGCCCAGATTTCCAACACGAAATCCCCGGGCATATCTTCCAATGATATTTTCTACCAAATATTCAAGAACAACCCGGTGTCCTTCCCGGCCTTCTTCCCGGAAGAAGAGGGTGATGACCATATCAAGTTCGGCTCAGGAGTAATGTCCCCTGGACGTTTTTATGTAAATCCATACGCCAATATGCTCAGTTCGTATCAGGAGACACGTGCCAACAAGCTGAACATATCCCTCAACCTCAACCAGAAATTCGACTTTCTCACCGAGGGACTTTCATTGTCCGCCCTCATCAACTTCAACAACTGGTCCCAGAATTACTACTCCAGATATCTCACCCCATTCCTGTATTCCGTCGACCCGGCAAGCATCTCAGAGGATATTCCGGGGCAATACAGTCTTACAAAGCTTCAGGAAGGAACGAAGTACATATCCCAGACCGGGGTCACCAGAAACAGCGACAATACGTTCTATTTCGATGCCCGTCTGAATTATCAGAGGAGTTTCGGGAAGCACAATGTTTCCGCAATGCTTATGTACATGATGCGCGAATACATCAACAGCGTCCTCCCGCAAAGGAACCAGGGATTGTCCGGACGAGTCACCTACGACTATGCCAACAGATATCTTGCTGAGTTCAACTTCGGATACAACGGAACAGAGAGAATCGAGGCCGGGAGCAGATATGAGTTCTTCCCTGCGATGTCCGCAGGCTGGGTAACCAGCAATGAGAAATTCTGGTCCGGCATTTCAAACGTCTGGAACTATTTGAAAGTCAGGGCATCCTTCGGTCTGGTC
The DNA here is from genome assembly GCA_945870315.1 of uncultured Bacteroidales bacterium. GTDB lineage: Bacteria > Bacteroidota > Bacteroidia > Bacteroidales > UBA932 > Cryptobacteroides. Next base: position 8,212 of record CAMBRR010000058.1, on the reverse strand, counting down.
GGAAGTGACGAGACCGGACTTGCGGCAGGGGCTCCGCATTATCTCTACCTGAGTGATGTCAATATGTACGGAGGTGGTCAATTCCATTCCGGATATGACGGGAGCTTTACCAAGAACGGACCGATCATCAATGCGTATCCTGTTCAGGATGCGCATTGGGAAAGAGCATCAGAATTCGACCTTGGAGTCGATATGAGATTCTTCGACCAGCTCAATATTACCGTGGACTGGTTCAAGAACAAGAGGGACAGGATCCTTATGAGGAGAGCCTCATTTCCAAGCGTGCTCGGATATCAGAATGCAATCCCTTGGGCCAACGTCGGCAAGGTTGACAACACAGGTCTGGAGCTGAGCCTCAACTGGACAAAGACATTCCAGAGAGATTGGACTATTGACGCACGATTCAACTACTCATATTCACGCAACAAATATGTGTATGTGGACGAGCCTGACTACCCATATATCTGGCAGACCAGAACAGGCAAGCCACTAAGCTCAACTTACGGATATGTGGCAGAAGGCTTGTTCCGGGATGAAGCTGAAATCAAGGCAAGCCCGGATCAGTCTCTCTTCGGAAGTACCATCATGCCGGGAGATATCAAGTATCGGGACATAAACGGAGACGGAAGCATCACATCAGAAGATCAGATAATGCTCTCACCATACGGCAATATGCCAAGAATCCAATATGGTTTCGGCCTCAGCATGCAATGGAAGAACCTGGATTTAAGCGTATTTTTCAACGGTTCGGCCAAGAGGACTATTATGATTTCTGGTGTCAGTCCTTTCTGTGCAAACGACTCCAACGACAACAACCTCATGCAGTGGATAGCCGACAGCCATTGGTCAGAAGGAGCGGACAATACCGGAGTTCTCTACCCTAGGCTCGGCACCCTCACCACTCAGGTCACCAACAACACGCAGCCGAGCAGTTTCTGGATGCGCAATGGCAATTTCCTGAGATTCAAGACATTGGAGCTTGGCTACAGGTTCAAGTGGTTCCGTCTATATTTCAGTGCCAACAATGTGGCGGTATGGTCCAAGTTCAAGTACTGGGACCCTGAGCTTTCATTCAACTCATATCCTCTCCAGAGGACCTTCAACATCGGACTTCAGTTCAACTTGTAACATTCAATTGATTTGACAATGAAAACATATAAAGTAGCCGCTCTTCTTTCAGTTCTGGTTTCTGCGCTGTCCTGCAGCTACCTGAATGTCGTTCCGCCAGAGCAGCCGGACACAAACGACATGATGGTGGACGAAGCCACGACTCTGAATATGCTGTACTCCTGCTATTCCTATGCGCAGGAAAATATATCAATGCCTATGTTCAGGAATGCTGATATGGGTGGAACCGACGAGGCTGTTGGTCCTCAGGAGTGGGAGAACATGGGATCGATGGTACAATGGGATGCAATTACACCATCATCAATCAACGGGGACAATATGTACCCATGGAAGGTGTGGTACAATGGAATAGGATACTGCAATCTCTTCCTTAAGCTTATGAAGGAGCACGATCCGGCAATGAACCCGAATGACAAGGCCCAGTATATAGCCGAGGTGAAATTCCTGAAAGCGTATTATCATTTCAGGCTTCTCCAGATGTATGGGCCGATTCCGGTTGTGGACTCCTTCATCAGTTCCAATACCCTGAAGCAGGACTTCCCTGGCCGCTCCCATTTTGATTACTGCGTGGATTATATCGCCAACCTGTTTGACGAGGCAGCGGAATACCTTCCTGCAAGGCATAGCAACCAGGCATATTACGGCAGGGCGACCTCAATAATGTGCAAGGCTCTCAAGGCAAGACTTCTGGTACTTGCAGCATCTCCTCTGTGGAATGGCGACTTTCCGAACCCGGCCTGGAAGAACAAGTCCTACGAGACACCTGGTTACGGTCTTTTGCTTGTCAGCCAGACCAGGGACGAGAACAAATGGGAAAGAGCCCGCACAGCTTGCCAGGAAGCCATTGAGGCGGCCGAGAACTCAGGACACGAGCTCTTCAACATAGAGAGTTCAGAACTCCTGAGGGAGAACAACAGCATAGGACTTCCTGACATTCCCGCTCTTGGTGAGAGCGAGGATGACATAGCCTTCAAGAAAACAGTTGTAATGCTCCGATACCTGATGGCGACATCCCCGCAGGATGGGAACAAGGAGATAATATGGGGTCTTGTACCGATGAACGGCGGAATTGACAGCCACAATACCGCCATGGCCTCAATCCCTCATTTTGTGATGAAAAATGAGCTCGGGCAGAACATTGGCGGATGGGGAGGATTATCCCCTACATTGTTCACTGTCAGCCACTTCTTTACAAAAGACGGTCTTCTCCCTGAGGATGACCCGGGATTCGTCTCCGAATCAGAATACTTCACATCGGCAGGTCTTTCCAACCCTGACATCACCCGCATCAACGTCGGCAGGGAACCGAGATACTATGCCGCAATCGGTTTTGACGGAGACCAGTACTCCACCAAGATTGCGGGCGGTTCCCCTCTGTATCTTGAAATGAGAAACAACACAAAGACCGGTTACGATGCGAATATCTGGGGAACCCGCAATTACAGCGTTACCGGATTCCTGAACAAGAAGTGGGTCAATCCGAATTTCTACTACACCGGGATTGGCTGGAGCCACAGCCTCCCAAAAACTCCGCTTTCCCTGATCCGTCTGGGGGAGATGTATCTGGAAATGGCTGAGTGCGAGGCTCAATGTGGGAATGATGCAGAAGCTCTCGTATGGCTTAACAAAATCAGAAGCAGGGCCGGTGTCCCGGAATGGACTCTCAGTTCCCTTTCGGATAATGGAAAGAGTGTGCTCGAGGCTGTTATGGACGAGAGGTTTGCCGAGTGCTACCTCGAAGGATACAGGTACTACGATATCAGAAGGTATCTCCTGGGAAGCGATACTATGTCGAAAGTCAACTACAAGGGCCTTGACGCCATTAGGAAATCCCCGGGATTCACCACATTCAATACTGTCGTGTCAATCTCCCAGCCGTTTGAATGGAATGACAGGATGTATCTTCTCCCTGTCTCAAACGATGAAGTATATTCCAACCCTAACCTTGTACAAGCCCCTGGATATTGAACCAACATAAATATCACTATATGAAATTCAAATTATTTAGAACAGCCTTATTGCTTGCGGCATTCTGTGCGGCCTCTTGCAATGATTCCAGTTACAATCTGTTTCCTCCGGAGTATGAGACAGTGCTTTCAATAAAGGATGCAGGTATCAAGGACTGCAAATACGGCAGCAGCATCACACAGGTAACCGATTCCCTGCTCATTCTCAAAGGCGGGGGAAATCCTGAAGTGGAAGCCTCCGGACGATTCAGGATATTGTCCCCGGATGAGGCCTGCGAGGCATTTGGCTATGTCTCCACCGAAGAATTCGTAAGCATCAGTGGGGATATGTTCTCACTCCCTGATATAATAAGGATACCGGAAGGTGAGAGCCATCTGTATGTAAAATTTACCATCTACCCGGACAAGATTTTCAATTTGACAAAGGCGAATCCTGATAAGGATGTTATCCTTCCGCTTGCGCTGGAAAGCGAAACCAGCACCATTAGCGAGAGCGGTGACAAGATGCTTTTCAAATTCCAAATCAGCAATCCTTCCATACGGTGGGCGGACGACAAAGATGAATTCGTTGAAATCGTATTCAGTGAGACCAGTCTGGAACTCAAAGCCGTCATTGACTATGCAAGTGCGAACACCAGCGATTCACGCTGCGTCGTTGGAGCAGCGGATGAGGCTCTTGTAAACATCTATAATGAGGCTAACGGAACGGACTATGCTGTTCTCCCCGCTTCTTCATACGAGCTGGCCGCATTTGATATCCCTGCGCTGGCTGAGAAATCATCTTCCACGCTCAGGCTGACCAGACAGGGGATTGAATCGGACAAGGTATATCTGCTCCCGCTGAAGTTCAGCAAGGAAGGGTCATCCATTGGAGTTTCTGAAGATGTGAAGTACATCATTGTCACAGGCCCTAAATTCTCTTATAAGGACGTTGAGAAGACAAACTGGAAGGTGGTGTTCTCCAACTGTGACCAAAGATGGGAGTTCCCGAATCACACCGGTAAGGTAATCTGCGATTCCGATGACATGTCCACCTGGATTAGTCTCTGGGATGGAGCTGTTGTTGGCAGTGGCGAGGATGACTATGACTACGAGAACAGCTCAAGCAACAACTGCCATATGTTCTGGAAAAGAAGGGATATACCGGATATGGTAATTGTCGTCGAGCTTGGTGAACCTGTGGTCGCCGGGAAAATCGGCATCACCAAGGCGAACTATGACTTCCCTTGGAACCACGACCTGAAGGATTGTGAATTCTATATGGGCAAATCGTTCGAGTTCAAGCCAATGCAGGAAGGCGGAAGCTGGCGTAATTATCAGACTTGCAATGACGGCAACAAATGGAACCTCGTACTTACAGCTACCAGTGTACCGAAAGAAATCGGCACCTTCTGGTACGAAGTCCCTGAAGGCACATCAATTGCCGCAAGAACGGGAAAATATATCAAAATCCGTCCGACCGCAGGCTGGCGTGATGCCAATGTCTGCCAGATGTCAGAGTTGTATGTCAAGGCTCTGGTTGCAATTGACGGACAGCCGGTTGAGCCTGACCTTTCTGACCCTGAGCCGGTGGATCCTACTCCTGAGTCCGAGTTTGACCCGGACAACAATACGGAGATTCTGGGAGAAGAGGGCTATGTAGAAATCTAACATCCACACTATCAACGATTATGAGAAATAAGACTATATCAGCATTAATGTTGTTGTCCGTCTGCGTATCCTGCCAGGACTTCACGGAAACAAATGAGACCGGAGTGTTTGAGTACCGGTTTGAGCTGGTCAATGAAAATGACATTGACTCCAGATCTTCACTGAACGGCAATTATCTCAGCTGGGACAACGGTGACCTCCTTGGATTTGTCCTGAAGAAGGGCGACGCCATTTCCGAGACCAATAGGACAAGGATTGACAAGCCTGAGAACAAGGCATCATTCGGATTCACCTCCTCCACCAAATATGAGGCTGGGGATATGCTCTATGCCATCTATCCGAGAATATTTGAATCTTCTGTCCTTCGGGAGCCTGACCGGGCATTTGCGCAGCAGTATCTGGAGATTCCTTCTGTCCAGAGCCACAAGGCCGGAAAATTCAACGGACAGGCCATGCCTATGGTCAGCGTGCCTTTTGAGTTCTCCGGAGATATGAACGTGGATTCCAACAACCAGATGGAACAGGTAAGATTCCTGAACCTTGGCTCGCTTCTGGAGTTCCATATCTTCGGTGCTCCGGGCGAAATCATTCAGGATGTGACATTCGAGGCTGACAAGAATATAGCAGGAGTCTTCCAACTGGACGTGACGAAAGTGACACCTGGCGACGAATCCACTCTGGCAGTAAATCTGTCCGACTATCTCTTCTCCGATATCTGGGAACTTCCACTTTCAAAGAGCGTAAAGACGGAAACAGATGCAGTCGTAGGAACATCCAGGGATGACGCATCCCCTGTCAGGATGGTAATCGCACCGGGCACTTACTCCGGGAACATTATTGTACGGACAGACAAGGCCTATTATGTACACAAGCTTTCTGCTGCTATGGAGTTCAAAAGGAACAGAATTTACCCTCTCGGAATTGACCTGGGTAAATCTGTAAGAGCGGTTGTCCAGCAATTGGATCAGACTACTTTCAGGCCTCGGTTCCAGAATAGTGCTAACCCTTATGAGAACGTGGAATGGGCTGGCAATATATGCGATGGAAACATCTATTCCTTCTGGGCTCTTCCGGGATGGAGTCCAAAACACGAGGATCCAGCATTCGATGATTTCAACTATGAATGGAGCAGTGTGGATTATACCAATGACGAGTGGGCTTGCACTCATTTCGCTCAATATCGTCCAATACCTGATGCAATTATTGTCCTGGATATGATGCGGGAAGTGACAGTCGCAAGAATCGGATTCCAGACTCCAACCGAAGGTGACTGGCCTTGGGGCCAGATCCAGGACCTTAAGAAATGCGAGGTCTACATCTCCAAGACTTTCAATTTCCAGCCGGTGAATCCGGTGGAAGGCAAATTCACGGGAGGCGGTACAGTTGCCAACTATGACAACTGCAACGAAGGAAATGACTGGAAACTGCTTGTAGACGCCACTCTCTCAGGTGACTACGGTACTTGCTGGTTTGATGCAGTCGGCTCAGCAAGCGAAAGTGACAGGACCGGCCGCTATCTCAAAATCCGACCTACCGCAGCATTCGCAGGCCGTGATATATGGCTCAGAATCAGGGAAATTCTCGTAGATTATATACCAGCGAACGAATAAACGGACAATTGACAATGAGAAACTATATCATTGGAATACTACTCATTATTTGTTTTGGATGTGCCTGTTCAACAGGTGTCAACGGAGCGTCGGGGAATGATTCCCCTGACGTTCCTGAAACATCCGGAAAGGGAGGGTATTTATTCGCCCATATGACTCCAAGCGATTACGGCAGCCTGTTCTATTCCCTCTCACGTGATGGAATAAAGTGGCAGACCGTCAACGGGGGAAAGATTGTATTAGCGGACTATTACGGCCATCCTGATATCTGCAAAGGACCTGATGTGTTTGACTCAGCTCCCTTCAGATACTATATGATAGGCGTAATCCGTGGTGCTTCCTCTAACGCAAAACTCATCCTATGGCATACTGAAGATTTGATAGTATGGAGGCGTAAGGAGCTGAATGGCAATTCATTTGATGTATCACATCTCGGCCTGAGTAATGAAATTCCGTTCATCGGAGCCCCGAAGATGTTCTACGATGAGGATTCAGGCAAATTCCTCATCACCTGGCACGCCAGTGTGTATACAACCGACAAGCAGAAGTGGGAAACCATGAGAACCTGCTATGTCCTGACATCAGACTTTTCAGAATTCACCTCACCTGCCAGGTTCTTCGCATCCCCGGACACACCGACAGCCACATACTTTGAAGGAGATGACGCGGACATTGCGTTGATTGACGTGATTATCCGCAAATTTGACGGCAAGTATTACGCAATTATGAAAGACGAGAGATGGGAGGACAAGGCTCCGAAGACCCATAAGTCCATCAGAATCGCATCCTCTGACAATCTTCTGGGACCTTATTCCAATCCGGGACCTTCAATCAGTCCGAACTGGAGGGAGGCTCCTATTCTGGTCCATACCCCCGAGGGGAAATTCAGGATTTATTATGAGGACTATACCAATGCAGTCTATCAGATGCGGGAATCAACAGCTCTGACAGGAGAGCCTTGGAAGGACGTGACAATCACGCCTCCAATCGCAAGGCACGGATGCATCATTCCTGTTGATGAAAAGACCTATCAAGCCATACTCAAGAATTATCCTGAATAAGTGATATGAACAAGATTTTTACGTGCATTTTATCAGCAGCCACAATTCTGTGCGCCTGTTCAGGCAATAACCCTGAGGTACGGCCTCCAATGATGGGCTGGAGTTCTTGGAATGCCTACATGGTGGATATCTCTGATTCAATCATAACGCATCAAGTCGACCTCATTGCCGAGAAAGGGCTCAGGGAAGCAGGCTATTCCTTTGTCAACATTGACGATGGATTCTTCGGATACAGAGATTCCTCAGGATATATGATACCTCATCCCACAAGGTTCCCAGAGGGTTCGGACGGAATGCGCCGCCTCGTAGACTACATTCACGCAGCCGGTTTGAAAGGAGGAATCTATTCCGATGCCGGGGACAACACCTGCGGTTCCAGCTACAATCATGATCTCAACGGACTGGGTGCCGGCCTTTGGAATCACGACATCCAGGATGCAGAACGATACTTCAACGAGTGGGACTTCGACTTCATCAAAATTGACTTCTGCGGTGGTATCAACAGGAGACTTGAAGAAAAAGACCGCTATCTCCAAATAAGGAACGTCATTGACAGTATATCAAACAAGCCTATTGAAATCAATATCTGCAGATGGGACTACCCCGGGACTTGGGTCGGCAATGCCGGTAATTCCTGGCGAATCTCCGCAGATATCCGTCCTATCTGGTCCTCTGTCAAGTACATAGTAGAAAAAAATCTATATCTTTCCGCCTATGCCGGCGGCGGCAGGTACAATGACATGGATATGCTGGCAGTAGGATATAATATCAAACCTTCACCTTTTTGGGAAGAAGG
>CAMBRR010000057.1 GCA_945870315.1 uncultured Bacteroidales bacterium | reverse complement strand
TAGCTGCTGACGGCACCGTAACCCTCACTGTCCCGGAGAACAAATACAAGAACGGTGGCGTCACTTATACCATCACCGTCAAGACCAGTAGCGCTACCGTTGCCACCGCTACCATCAACCAGGCTGAAGGCACTGAGGAAGGAACTGCGACTTGTCAATATACTTACGACCTGGAGATTGTAAATGCCAATGGATTTGGCTTCCCTGCCAACCAAACCAATCATCAAGGAAACTACGCATTTATCAGAAATATCAAGAAGGATGGTGTAATTGTTACATTGACTCAAGAAATTGCTGAAGAGGTGCTTGCCTTTGCATATCGTGGAGTAGAGCCAACAGATGAAGAGAAAGCAGCCAAAGGACAAAGTTCAAAAGTATCTTCAGCAACAGCAGTTCAGCCTTATGTTCGCTGGTTTGGAGGTACTCAGATTGATGTAGCATTGAATTCAGGCGCCAGTGGACAAATTACAAAGATTGTCGCTTATAATCCTGATGGAACTGAATTCGGATCATTCATAGTATGGATTGATTAATCGCATATTTGCATAACAAAATAGGCTGACTAAGTCGATTTAGTCAGCCTATTTTGTTTGTATTAGAAGTCATGGCATGTCCTTGGGACTTTGGTAGTCAGGACATGATTACTTAGAATTTCACCCAGAGCAGATTCATAAGAATGTATGTCAGAATGATCAGGATGACAGCAAAAGACCAGTTTTGTCCGAGGATAACGGTCAAAACGATAGCAATGAGAACACCGAATCCGAAAACCATCCGCTGTACACCGATTTTGACCTTCCCGTCCGCTCCCTTCTTGAATTTAAGAGAAAACATAGGAAACTCGCTCACAAGTAAACCAGAAAGGATGACTGACATCACAGGAATGCTCCATTTAACACCAGCCCAGGCGGCAATCGTACTCTCAGGACATCTGGTAACATAATAGGCTATTGAACCGCAAAGTATTGCACAAGAAGGTGTTGCAAGCCCAATAAAGTTTTCCGTCTGCCTTTCGTCTACATTGAATTTTGCAAGACGAAGACCAGAGAATACCGCAATCAATAGCGGAACCAGACGAAGCCAGCAGTCCGGATTCAAGTCACCCATAAGGCAATACAGCATAACCGAAGGCAGGACTCCGAAACTGACCATATCTGACAATGAATCCAATTCCTTTCCTATGTCCGAATATGCCTTGAGCAACCTGGCGCTGAATCCATCACAAAAATCAAAAACCGCAGCCGCAAGCATAAGATAAAATGCATAATCAATGCGGCCCTCCAAAGAACAAATCACACCCAGGACTCCGCAAAGCAGGTTCAAGGATGTGATTGTATTGGGAATATGCTTGACAATCTTCATACCGGAGGATTATTACTCCAACCTAACTATTTGATTCCCAGCTTCTTCTTAATATCTTTAGGCAGTGCGTCCTTATGAACGACAATGTTTAGAGTCTTGTATCTTACAAAGGCATCGGAAGCATACCATATACCTTTATACTTGCCGGCATCTCCCCAGGAATTCTTTACCATAAAATAATTGGTACCATTCTGGTCCTTTGCAAGACCATAGATGTGCATACCGTGGTCGTCAGTAGTAGTCTTCCTGTCATATCCTTCCTGACGAATCTCCTGAGTGACAGTCACTTCCTCTGGAAGAGCAACAGCAGTCTCCTCAGCTTTCTCCTCCTTGGCCTTTCCAACCCATCTCTCCTGGTCGGAACCACCAGCCTTGACCTCATCCTTGAGGGCAACTGCCAAACCGTTGCGTGTGAACCCTTTTTCACTTACATCTGAACCCCAGGCGATTGTATAGCCCTTCTCAATTGCATTGTACATAACCTGCATCAATTCATCAATCGGAAGATTGTACGCGCTGTCCCATCTCCAATTGTCGCAAACCTCAATGATGAACGGCTGGTAGAAAGGATGGTGGGTGAATGATGTAAGGTTCACATAATCAGCAGTATTGATGCCGAGTTTGTCTCTGTATGACTCAGGCGTATATTCAACTCCATCTACAGTGAAGGAAGCTGGATATTCACCTAGATAGGCAGCTACTATACCGTCAAAGCCCTTCTGCCATGCAGTGGTAAGCTGTTTTTTGTTAGGATTGTCCTTGATGGCATCCACATAGCCTTTCAATGCGGCATCCATCTCGAAATGCTCAGGCTTGTCACTTCCGTAGCAAAGGCCCGGCATAGCATCCTGAGGTACAATTCCATAATCATTGATGACATGCAGAACGTCACCAAATGAACTTCCTGCAGCGAAATTGAGGTGGCCGTCAAGTCTGACATATTTTACAGCCCTGTCGTGGTAGGAGTGGCCGACTACGAACATTTCAGAAAGATCAACTTCCTTTCCACTGGTGCGAAGAATTTCAGATTCGATGAAGGAAAGAGCTGAGAAACACCAGCAGGTACCTGACCTGTACTGGTTCTTGATAGATGTTATCGGGTTTTCCTTTACGGTAGTAAACTGATAATCAGGACTTTCCTGGGCAGGCTGCGCAACTGCTGAGAAAGAAAGTAGCAGTGCCGCACAAAAAATCAAATGTCTAATATTCATATCTGCATTAATTAATAATTAATCAAAATTATAGTCACAAGAATGCAAATATAATGATTATTTTGATTATTATCCCTAACTTGCGCGCTTTCAGTCACTGAATAGCCAGACACTTGTTAACCTTGCATAAAGATGGAAACTCATACCATATTATATATACACGGAATGGGAGGAGGAGGGGATAGCCGGATCCCATCAATCCTGAAAGAATATTTCTCTTCAGATACAAGCCTTGACATCAAGGTTGTAGTCAGAACATATAGTTTTGACCCAGAAGAAGGGCGAAGGCAGATAGCAGAGTGGGTAGATGAACTCTCTCCTAGTCTTGTAATAGGGGAATCGTTGGGTGCCGTCCAGGCTTTGAGGATTACTGGAGTTCCGCATATCCTTGTCTCACCCTCCTTGAATGCTCCGCTATATCTCGGATATCTGGCTTTTCTGGCATTGATACCTGGTGTGACTGCACTACTGGACAGGATTTATCTTCCAAAAGAAGGGGACAGGCAGAAGTTGCATTTCTCGTTCCGCATCCTGAGAAAATACCGTGCCCACCGCAAGGCAGCCCTGGCAGATTCGGCTTCACAAAATGCAGCAGATAGGTATTTTGCCTTCTTCGGCACCCGGGATCATTACAGGAAAAGCGGCATTGTAAGTGTCCGTACCTGGGAAAAATACTTCGGCAACACCTATGCCATGTATCCTGGAACACATTTTATGGAAGAAGAGTTCATATTTTCTCTTCTTATTCCTGCGATTTATAAATCCCTGAATATAAAATAAAGAAACACAAATGTTTTCGATTATAACATTTGTGTTTCCTAAGAATTTCTCCGAAATGACATTACAGAGTACGTCCCGGATATGCTTTCAGACCGGCTTCGAGGATGTCAAGAGCCTTGACCATCTCAGGAACCTCCAGCACATATGAAAGTCTGGCGTGATTGATTCCTTTGCCAGGGGTTTTGTAGAAGGATGCGGCAGGGGTGACCATAGTGGTTTCACCGTTTACACGGAATTCTTCAAGCATCCATCTTGCAAAACTTTCCGTATTGTCAACCGGTAATTCTGCGATGGTATAGAAAGCTCCCATCGGCAACGGTGTGAAGACTCCCTCTATCTGATTCAGCCTCTCAATCATAAAATTTCTTCTTCTGATGTATTCATCCCTCACTTGAGCGAAATATTCATCAGGAGTGTCAAGAGCGCCGATGGCTGCTATCTGCCCGATAACCGGAGGGCAGAGACGTGCCTGTGCAAACTTCAGTGCTGCTGCCATAACCTCCTTGTTGTGTGAAACGATGCATCCGATACGGGCACCGCAAAGGTTATATCTCTTTGATACTGAATCTACAAGAATGATGTTCTGATCCAGGTCCGGGATGTGCAGGGCCGAGAAATGAGGCTCGTCGGTATAGCAGAATTCGCGATATACCTCATCGGAGATAAGGAAGAGGTCGTGTTTGCGGGCAATGTCACCGAGGGCGAGCATATTCTCCTTTGAGTAGAGGGTGCCGCAAGGATTGCCCGGGTTGCAGACCAGAATGGCCTTAGTGCGGTCTGTGATGGCTTTTTCGAATTCTTCAACAGGAGGTACCTGGAAACCATTGCGTATGTCTGTCGGGATGGCCTTAAGGGTAATCCCGTTCATAAAGGCAAAGGTATTGTAATTGGTATAGAATGGCTCAAGCACAATGACTTCGTCACCCGGATTGCAGGCAATCTCAAGTGCCAGATTGACGCTCTCGCTTCCTGCGACAGTTACCAGAAGCTCGGAAACCTCGATGTCGATGCCGATTTTCTTGTAATATTTATTCACAAGACCTTCTCTCAATTCAATCAAACCTGCTGAATTTGAGTAGGATACATTTTTGAGACTGAAATTGCGGATTGCCTCCAGGGCGCAGTCCGGTGATTTGATGTCCGGCTGTCCGATATTCAGGTGATAGACCTTTACTCCTTCTTTTTTTGCCTTGTCGGCAAGGGGAACCAGTTTTCTGATGGCTGATGCAGGCATCTGCACGGCCTTGTTGGATATTTTCGCCATTATATCAATATTGTGTTATTGTTGAAATATGCACTCTTTGTTGATAAGACGGTGCAAAGATAAGCATATTTTTTCGTGATACTAACTATGAAATTATTATCTTTGCGCCCGACTTAACAAAACAAATTTTTATGGCAACTTTTAGACAAAGAGCTTTGAATGAGGCTGCAACTCATCAAACCGGGCGATTTTTCGTCGAAGAGGGACCTGTGTCCAGTTATTTTGGCAAGAATGTGTTTGACCTTGACAAAATGAGGGCTTATATGTCCCAGCAGGCTTACGAAGCTGTTCTTGCGTCGGTAAAGTACGGAGCCAAGCTTGACAGGAGCGTCTCAAATGAGATTGCATCCGGAATGAAAGCTTGGGCACTGGAGATGGGTGCAACTCACTATACCCATCTGTTCCAGCCACTTACCGATGCGACTGCTGAGAAGCACGAAGCCTTTATTTCTGTAAAGGAAGGAAGGGCATTTGAAAAATTCAACGGCAGTGCTCTTGTCCAGCAGGAACCGGATGCTTCCAGTTTCCCCAACGGAGGTCTCCGAAACACTTTTGAGGCAAGAGGATATTCCGCTTGGGATCCATCTTCGCCTGTTTTCATTTTGGATGGAACGCTTTGTATTCCATCAGTCTTTGTTTCATACACGGGTGAGGCTCTTGATACCAAGGTGCCTAACCTGAAATCACTTCAGGCCCTCAGCAATGCGGCAACATCCGTTGTAAATCTATTTGATGAGAATGTTTCTGCCGTTCATGTCAATCTTGGTCTTGAACAGGAGTATTTCCTTGTAGATGAGGCACTTTACAACGCTCGTCCGGACCTTATGCTTGCCGGAAGAACAGTGATTGGACACACTTCTGCCAAGGACCAGCAGTTGGAGGACCACTATTTCGGAGCAATTCCTTCAAGGGTAAGTTCCTTTATGAAGGACTTTGAAACAGAGGCTTATAAGCTTGGAATCCTTCTCCAGACCCGTCACAACGAGGTCGCACCTAATCAGTTTGAGTGCGCTCCAGTATTCTGTGAGGCGACCAAGGCCATAGACCAGAATATGATGTTGATGATTCTGATGCAGAAAGTTGCAGAGAAACATCACCTGAAGGTCATTTTCCATGAAAAGCCTTTTGACGGAGTGAATGGCTCAGGAAAGCACTGCAACTGGTCAATGATGACCAATACTGGCGTCAACCTGCTCTCTCCTGGCAAGACACCTACCAAGAACCTTCAGTTCCTTTCATTCTATTCAGCTGTGGTTAAGGCGGTTTACAAGCACCATTACCTCCTGATGACCTCTGTGGCGACACTCAGCAACTCTTACCGTCTGGGCGGTCACGAAGCACCTCCTGCAGTAATGTCAATCTTCTCAGGTTCAACACTTTCAGGGGTTTTTGACGCAATTCTCAGTATGAAAGACCTGGATGATGCTTCTGCTTCTCAGGAATCAATAAAGATTGTCAATTCCATCCCTGAAATCTTCCCTGACAATACCGATAGGAACAGAACTTCACCTTTTGCCTTTACCGGCAATCGTTTTGAATTCCGTGCGGTTGGTTCTTCTCAGAACGTGGCCTCAGCAGTCTATGTGCTCAATACTGCCGTTGCAGAAAGCCTCAGGGAGTTTCGCAGCGAGGTTGATGCTCTTGAAAAAGCTGGGGAAAGCCGTTCTGCTGCAATCCTGGCCACTGTACGCAAGTTCATCAGTGAGTCTCGCAACATTATGTTCGAGGGCAATGGTTACAGCAAGGAGTGGGAAGCTGAATCTGAAAAACGTGGCCTGAGGGCTGTCAGGAATGTTCCTGAAGCTTATGAGGTATATCACGAGAAGGAGACCGTGGATATGTTTGACGGTATGGGCGTTCTTGCTCCGAATGAGGTTGAAGCCAGGTTTGAGGTGCTAAATGAGACCTATGTCAAGAAACTTCAGATTGAAGCAAGGGTAATAGGGGATATATGTCTCAACCACGTAATACCTGCGGCAGTAAGATATCAGAACATTCTGATTGAGAATGTTCGTGGAATCAAGGAGATTTTCGGAGAAGATTTTATGGACCACTGTCAGAGCGAAATCAACACTCTCAAGAAAATCTCAAAGTACATCAATGATATTTCCAAAGATGTGGAGACTCTGGTTGAAGAACGCAAGAAGGCCAACAGAATTGAAGATATCGCAGAGAGGGCCAAGGTCTATTCGCATAGCGTCAAGGATATGATGGACAAGGTCCGTTACAGCGCTGACCATCTTGAGATGATCGTTGATGACGAGATGTGGCCTATGCCAAAATATAGGGAACTGTTGTTCTTCTAGGAATATAGGATTTCCTAATATATTGACATATAGTTGTTTATGTTTATTGAATCAATTACACCGGAGGAGTTGGAAGCCCTTGAGTATGCATCTTTTCCGGGTAGAATAGAGGTTATAGATAGTGTCGGCTCTGCTTTCAACAGAGCCGTCAACTATCTTCGTAACCAAAAGATAATCGGTTTTGATACAGAGACCAGACCTTGTTTTTCTTCCGACCAGCCCAGATGTGGTGTCGCTTTGCTGCAGCTATCCGGGCCAGAAAAGGCTTATCTATTCAGAATCAACAAGATGGGAATGCATCGCAGACTGTGCAGCCTGCTTGCTAATGATAGGATAATCAAGGTAGGAGCTGCCATTCACGATGATATACGGGGACTTCAGAGGCATCGCGGTTTCGAACCGTCCTCCTTTGTGGATCTTCAGAAAATTGTGTCGGAATGGGGTATCAGGGACAAGAGTGTGAAGAAGATGTCTGCAATCATTCTAGGTGTAAGGATTTCAAAAACACAGCAGCTATCCAATTGGGAGGCTGACATTCTGTCTGAATCACAGTGCAAATATGCGGCGACTGATGCCTGGGTTTGTCGCCAGATGTATCTTAAACTGCTTGCTTCGGAGAAAAATCCGCTTGTTGAGAAGAAATTGGAAGATAAAATATGATAAAGGTTATATTAAAGAAGGGAAGGGAAGAGTCGTTGTTCCGTTTTCACCCTTGGGTGTTTTCCGGAGCAATCGCGCAAGTTGCCGGCAATCCCTCTGAAGGAGAAATCGTTGCTGTACATGCCTCTGATGGCAGTTTTCTCGCCTGCGGACATTGGCAAATCGGTTCCATTGCAGTCAGAGTGCTCAGTTTTGACAATAGCGCATTGAGACCGGATTTCTGGGAAGTGATGATTTCCAGGGCTCTGAATGTGAGAGTCGCCGCAAGGATTGCTACCGACCCAGCCCTCAGTGATGAAGCGCTTTCTACAAATTGCTACCGTCTTGTTCACGGTGAAGGTGACAATCTCCCGGGGCTGATAATCGACTATTACGATGGAGTCTGTGTTCTTCAGGCTCATTCCGTGGGTATGTTCCGTGCTAAGAAGCAGATTTGTGAGGCTCTCAAGAAAGTCTATGGAGACAAACTTAAGGCCGTCTATGACAAAAGCAGCGGTACCGCACCTTTCAAGGCCGGGCTTGAACTTGTTGACGGATACCTTTACAAAAGGGAGGATTTCAAGGACAATGAGTTGGTGGTTGTGGAAAACGGCCACAAATTTCTTGTCAATTGGACGGAAGGTCAGAAGACTGGATTCTTCCTTGACCAAAGGGAAAACAGAAACCTTGTAGGAAAGATGTCCAAAGGGCGTAATGTCCTGAATCTCTTTTGTTACACTGGTGGATTCTCAATCTATGCTTTAAGTAATGGCGCCCTTCACGTAGATTCTGTCGACAGTTCTTCAAGGGCTATGCAGATGGTTGACAGGAATGTTGCGCTGAACGGTTTCGATGCCTCGTGTCATACATCCCTCTGCTGTGATGCAATAGATTATCTCAAAAAAGTGGAGGAGGGAAAATATGACCTTATGATTGTGGACCCTCCAGCTTTTGCCAAACACCGCGGGGCGTTGAACAATGCTCTCAGAGCATACCAGAGACTAAATGCTGCTGCCATTTCCAAGGTGGCTCCCGGAGGACTCATCTTTACTTTCAGTTGCTCCCAAGTCGTTGACAAGGAGGCGTTTGCACTTGCGGTCTTTTCAGCTGCTGCCCAGACTGGACGAAGCGTGCGCATCTTGGGCCGTCTTAACCAGCCAGCAGACCACTCGGTCAACATATATCACCCGGAGGGTGAGTATCTCAAGGGTCTGCTGCTGTATGTTGAATAAAGGTTAATCCTGAAAAATAATCAGAACATTTTTTGGTACAGGTCGAGATTGACAATCCATCGGCCTTGCAGTCTCATTACTTCTTCTATAGTGTTCCTTACGCATCTTGCGCCTCCGGGATACGGGCTCACAAGGTCTGCGGCCTCTTTCGCTTCGATTACGGCATCGGCAGGACAGACTCCGCACCCACAGGCCTCAAGTACAGGTACATCAGGAATATCGTCACCGAAATACATTACCTCTTCGCTTTTGAGGGAGTGCCGTTTGCAAAAGTCCTCAAAGTCGAGGATTTTTTTTCTGGATCCCATATAGATATCTTCATCCTTGACTCCACAGGTAATCATTCTTTTGCGGATGCTTTCCGAACGGCCTCCGGTGATTGTGCACAGAAGATAGCCGTTCATTGCTGCCATCCTCATCCCGAAGGAGTCCTTTGCATCAAATGTCCTGAACAGTTCTCCGTCCACATCAGCAAATACGCCCCCGTTGGTCAGCACACCGTCCACATCAAAGGCAAAGGCTTTGATTTTCTTGAACTTATCCTCCATAATGCCTATGATTTTGTGCCGTTGCCTCCAATTCCTCCCATAGGGAAGGTTGCTTTCGGTTCACCTCCCAGAGAGATGGTCCCGAATTGGCTTTCGTACTTGCTGATGTTGTCCTGGAGAGCCATATAGAGCCTTTTTGCGTGTTCCGGGGTCATCAGGATGCGATTGCTTACCTCTGGTTTTGCAAGTCCTGGAAGCATTGTCGCAAAGTCGATGATGAATTCGCTGTGAGAATGGGTTATGATGGCAAGGTTGGAGTATGTGCCCTTTGCCACTTCTGCTTTGAGCTCGATGCTCAGTTCATTTTCTTTTGCCATATCAAAGTCTATTTCAAACCGCACAAAGGTACTGATTTTTTTTGTATCTTTGCACGCTATTGCGGCATTATCGCCAGAGTTATATGCTCGCATTAAGTAAGCTATTGAATAACAATTAATTACTATTTTATATGGAACTGCCATCTAAATACAATCCTGCCTTGACGGAGGACAAATGGTACGCCTATTGGCTTGAGCACAAATGCTTTCATTCGGAACCTGACGAAAGAGAACCTTATACAATCGTAATCCCACCGCCCAATGTGACAGGAATCCTTCATATGGGCCACGTTCTCAATAATACGCTCAATGACGTGCTTGTCCGCAAAGCCAGAATGGATGGCAGGAACGCCTGCTGGGTACCAGGAACAGACCATGCTTCCATTGCAACGGAAAGCAAGGTTGTAGCGAAGCTCAAGGCTGAGGGTATCAGCAAGGAAGACCTCACCAGGGAAGAATTCCTTAAACACGCATGGGAGTGGAAGGAGAAACACGGTGGCATAATTCTCCAGCAGTTGCGCAAACTCGGAGCTTCCTGCGATTGGGACAGGACAAAGTTCACTATGGATCCGGACCTGAGCGAGGCTGTAATCAATACCTTCGTATATTTTTATGAAAAGGGATATATATATAGAGGTGTAAGGATGGTGAACTGGGATCCGGTCGGACTTACAGCAGTCAGTGATGAAGAGGTAAATCACAAGGATACGGTCAGCAAGTTCTATCATCTTAGGTATTTCATTTCTGACGGACAGGGAAATCCTACAGACAAATACATCGTCGTTGCCACCACTCGTCCGGAGACCATTATGGCGGATGCCGCTGTATGTATCAATCCGGATGACGAACGCTATCATTGGCTCAAAGGCAAGAAGGTACTTATTCCATTGATTAATAAGGAAATACCTATCATTGAAGATAGCTATGTAACTATGGATTTCGGTACAGGCTGTCTTAAGGTTACTCCTGCCCACGATGTAAATGACTATGAAATCGGTATGCGTCACAACCTTCCTGTCCTGGATATCATAGATGACCACGGCCGTCTGAATGAAAACGCAACTATTCTGGTCGGTGAGGACAGGTTCGAAGCCAGAAAGAAGATTGAAAAGATGCTTCTCGAGGCCGGCAATCTTGAAAAAGTGGAAGATTATACCTCTCCTGTGGGATATTCGGAAAGGACAAATGCTGTGATTGAGCCGAGACTTTCGGCCCAATGGTTCCTCAAGATGGACGCCCTTGCAAAAGATGCCCTTGAGTCTGTTGAAAGCGGAAAAGTCAAGTTGATACCTGACAAGTATAGGAACACATACCGCCACTGGATGGAAAATGTCCGTGACTGGTGCATATCCCGTCAACTGTGGTGGGGACAGAGGATACCGGCTTATTATCTTCCTGATGGACAGATTGTTGTGGCTGAAAATGCGGAAAAGGCTCTTGAGAAGGCAAGGCTGAAGGATGCATCCGTCACTGCTGCTGACCTGACTCAGGACGAGGATGTTCTCGATACCTGGTTCTCTTCCTGGCTCTGGCCTATTTCCGTTTTCGATACCAATAAGGCGGGACACCCTCAGGCCCAGCCGAACAAGGACCTTGCATACTATTATCCTACAAATGACCTTGTTACCGGTCCGGATATCCTTTTCTTCTGGGTGGCAAGGATGATAATGGCAGGCAACGAGTTTATGAAGGATGTGCCTTTCCATAATGTATATCTGACTGGAATCGTCCGTGACAAACTCGGACGCAAGATGTCCAAGACACTCGGAAATTCTCCGGATCCGCTCGAATTGATTGCAAAATATGGAGCTGATGCAGTACGATTGGGTATGTTGTTGTGTTCTTCTGCTGGAAACGACATTCTTTATGATGAGTCGCAGATAGAGCAGGGAAGGAACTTTAACAACAAGGTATGGAATGCATATAGGCTTGTAAGCGGTTGGAAGGTGGACGAAACCGCCTCACAGCCAGAAGTTTGCGCTGCTGCAGTCAAGTGGTTTGACTACAAACTTAGTCAGGCAATCGAGACTGTGGAGGATCATTTCTCTAAATTCCGCATATCTGATGCGCT
>CAMBRR010000056.1 GCA_945870315.1 uncultured Bacteroidales bacterium | reverse complement strand
AATTTCATAATCCCAGTATTCTGCCTTGCATTCTCCTAATATACAGGAGTTTGTAAAGATTGAGCCTTTGACTTTTCCTGTCGCAGAGGTTAGTCTGACATCAAATGCCACCACAATCTCGTCATAGAAACACTTGATGACATCTCCAAACTGATCGGTTTCTTCCACGGGCTCACTTATCTGATATAGAGGAGCCACCTTCTCGCATCCTTCATATTCGTCATCGAAGATTTCGGTTGCAGATAATTCATCAGTGATGGTATAGGTGTGATAGCCCTGTGCAACGGTTCCGGTAAGAAGAATCTGGTAGACTCCGTCTCCTTTGTCATATACTTTTGAAGACCAATTTACAATCTTGCCTCCTGACTGAGCACAAGCAATGCCGATCATTCCTAAGAAAATGACCGGCATCAATAAAAGAATTCTTTTGATTTGCTGCATATTTTGTCCGTTTTATTCTGCAAAGACAAAGGATTATTTCGCAAACGCGACTGACCTGGTTTCACGGATTACTGTTATCTTAACCTGTCCCGGATATACCATCTCCTCCTGGATCTTCTTTGCAATCTCGGCTGACAGAGCCTCGGCATCCTTGTCGCTAACCTGGTCTGCTCCGACGATTACCCTCAACTCACGACCAGCCTGGATGGCGTATGTCTTGGTAACTCCCTGATATGATTGGGCAATGTTTTCCATGTCCTTGAGCCTCTTGATGTAAGATTCAATTACCTCGCGTCTGGCTCCCGGCCTTGCACCTGAAATGGCATCTCCGACCATCACAAGAGGTGATATTACCGAAGTCATTTCAATCTCCTCGTGGTGAGCGCCTATTGCATTGCATACCTCTGGCTTTTCCTTGTATTTCTCGGCCAGTTTCATTCCGAGAATTGCGTGTGGAAGTTCAGGATCCTCATCGGAAACCTTTCCTATATCGTGGAGAAGACCGGCTCTCTTGGCTACCTTAGGATTGAGTCCAAGCTCTGAAGCCATTGTGGCACAGATATTTGCGACCTCTCTTGCGTGTTGGAGCAGGTTCTGTCCGTATGACGAACGATACTTCATTCTACCTATCAGCTTGACAAGCTCGATATGCATTCCGTGGATTCCGAGGTCGATGCAGGTTCTCTTACCTGTTTCCATAATCTCGTCTTCAAGTTGCTTCTGCACCTTCGCTACCACTTCCTCGATACGGGCCGGATGGATACGGCCATCGATAACCAGCTGATGGAGAGCAAGTCTGGCAACTTCCCTTCTGACAGGGTCGAAGGCGGACAGAAGGATGGATTCCGGGGTGTCGTCCACCACTATTTCAACTCCTGTTGCAGCTTCCAAAGCCCTGATGTTACGTCCTTCGCGACCGATAATCCTTCCTTTAATCTCATCGCTTTCGATGTGGAATACCGTGACAGCGTTCTCAATTGCAGTCTCTGATGCAGTTCTCTGTATTGTATTGATTACGATACGTTTAGCTTCTTTGCTTGCGGTAAGTCTGGCTTCATCCATCACATCATTGATATATGACTGAGCCTGGGAACGGGCCTCGGCTTTCATATTTTCTACAAGCTGGGCCTTGGCTTCAGCTGCCGTCATACCTGCTATGTTCTCAATTTGCTTGATGGCCTCTTGCTTGAGCGACTCATATTCTTCTGACTTTGTCTTGGCAATTTCTACCTGAGTCTTAAGGCTTTCTCTTATTGCGTCCGCTTCTTTCTGTTTGCGTGTGAGCTCCGAATTCTGCTGATTCAGTGTATTTTCCTTCTGTTTCAGGCGACTTTCTGTTTCACGTATCTGAGCATTTCTTTCATTGATATATTGCTCGTGCTCGCTCTTGAGCTGGAGAAATTTCTCTTTTGCCTGGAAAATCTTTTCCTTTTTTATTCCTTCTGCCTCAATTTCCGCTTTCTGAATGATTTCTTCCTTGCGGCCTTTAAGGACTATCCTCCGGACCACTATGTAGATTGCCAGAGCTAAAATCGCTCCTGCTGCGGCTGAAATGATGTAAAATATGTTTTGCATAAAATATATAGGTTTAGTTGTTTACAAATAAAAAACCGGACAGCTGCGAAGCCGACCGGTTAGATAAAAAGCCGTTAGTAATATTGTCCAAAATTTTATATGAAATAAAATTTGAGCTCCGAAAATCAAGTTCAGACATCCTCCGTCCCGCTATGCGGAATCCCCTTAGGTTACCTAGGCCCGTCTTTCCTCTTCGAGTTTACTCGGTTACTTAATGGTGTTAATTTTAGCAAGTAAGTAACTAACGGCTATTATTTTCAATTTCAATCAGATAACTCTCCAATTCCTTCTCCAGGAGTTGTTCCTGAAAACCAGCATCCCTGATATATTCCTCCAAAGCCAGGTTCTTCATGCAAATCTTCAACGCAACGATTGAAAGTATCTCTGTCATCGTTTTGCCCGAATGCTTCTGTTGTCTGTCATTAATCTCTTTATTGAGCAGTTCGGCTGCCTGAGCCATTTTCTGGGCTACTTCCGGTGTTTCATTGAACGGATATATCTTGTCTCCAATGGACAATTTCACTTTAACCTTTTCCATTGTCTGCTATTCCATTTCATCCGTTACCAACGCAATACACTTGTCAATCTTGCCGATAAGAACATCTATCTTCTTTCTGGCACCTGCGCTGTCGCCACCCTGCGACAAAAACGCTCCTTTCAATTTGAGGTTATCGATTTCCCTTTCTAACTCTAAAATCTGCTTCTTGTAGGCTTCGTTTCTTGTCGCCATCTTCTCAAGCTCGATCTGCAGCCTCTTTCTTTCAGCCCTTTCTGCCTCAAAATCAGCAATCAGCCTTGTAATCTTCTGCTTTACACCGTCAAGCATAACAAAAAACTTTAGTCCAACCTTGCAAATTTATAAAACTGCTTTGATTTCTCAAAATAAATCTTACAATTCTTCCACAGACTTCATACCTTCCTCAATCGCTGCCCTGTTAAGAGAGATAAGGTCGCTGTATCTTGCTGGAATGCATTTAGCCAGCCCTTTGTCGATGTTCTCGAATGAAACCAATGGCTTTACCTTGAGGAATGCCCCCATAACCGCCATGTTGTACACTTTGGAGTTGCCGAGTTTTGCAGCAACGCTGATGGCATCGATCCGGCATATCTTTATATCCGTTCTGGTTGGAGGGTTGTTAATGCCGTTAGGATCATAAACAAGCAGACCGCCTGGTTTTACAGCGCTTTCAAACTTGTCAAGAGATTGCTGGTTGAGGATTATGGCGGTGTCATATTTGGTGACAATCGGTGAACTGATCTTCTTGTCGCTGATGATTACGCACACATTCGCTGTACCTCCTCTCATCTCCGGACCATATGAAGGCATCCAGGTCACTTCCATATCCTGCATAATTGCGCAGTAGGCAAGTATCTTGCCCATCGACAGTACTCCCTGACCGCCGAAACCTGCTATGATGATTTCTTCTTTCATTCTGATTGTCAATTAATTATTTAAGTACATCCTTGATGTCTCCGAGCGGATATTTCGCAAACATGTTTTCTACCATCCACTTGTTCGCTTCCACCGGCGACATCTTCCATCCGGAATTGCAGGTGGCAACAATCTCCACAAAAGAAAGACCGATGTCCTTCATACTGTATTCGAATGCCTTACGGATTGCGGCCTTGGCCTTTCTTGCAGCTGCAGCGGTATGGACTGCCTGTCTGGTGATAAATGCCGTTCCATCAAGCTGCGCAATCATCGGCGCTATCACCATCGGAAATCCATTGAGTTTGGCATCTCTTCCATAAGGAGTAGTCGCAGTCTTCATCCCGAGCAGGGTTGTCGGAGCCATCTGGCCTCCTGTCATACCATAGATGCCGTTGTTGATGAAGATGACCACAATGTTCTCTCCGCGGCTGCATGCGTGGATTATTTCTGCTGTGCCGATGGATGCAAGGTCGCCGTCCCCCTGGTATGTGAACACATATTTGTCAGGGTTCAGTCTTTTGGTAGCGGTGGCCAGAGCTGGCGCTCTTCCGTGGGCAGCCTCCTGCCAATCGACGTCAATGTAGTTGTATGCAAATACAGAACAGCCTACCGGACTTATTGCAATTGTCTTGTCCTGAATCCCCATTTCATCTATAACCTCGGCGATGATTTTGTGCACCGTTCCGTGTGAACATCCCGGACAATAGTGCATAATAGCATCCGTCAGCAGGGGAGTCTTCCTGTAAACTATGTTTTCAGGTTTCTTTATATCTTCGAGATTCATATCTTTCAATTTTTATTTCAGATTGTTGAACTTCTTGAACTCCTCGGCTATTTCTTCAGGAGTGAAGATGTTGCCACCTTGTCTGCCGTAAAATCCTACAGGGCACCTGCCTTCGCAGCTGAGACGGACGTCTTCCACCATCTGTCCAAGGTTGAGCTCGATGCTCATCATACTCTTCACCTTCTTTGAAAGTTCTGCCAATTGTTCTGTCGGGAATGGGAAAAGCGTTATCGGACGAAGCAGTCCAACCTTGATGCCCTCTGCTCTGAGGATGTCCGTAACGGCCTCGCAAATACGTGAAGAACAGCCGAATGCAACGAGAATATACTCTGCGTCTTCAGTCATATACGTAGAATATTTCACTTCGTTCCGGGATATCTCTTCATATTTTGCCTGGAGTTTGCGGTTGAATCTTTCCTGCACGTCAGCCTCCAGCGAGAGGGAAGTGATGATGTTGCGTTCCCTGTCAGGAGTCTTTCCGAGGGTGGCCCAAGGAGCATCCTGACTCACCTGTTCCGCAGTCCTGCGTGGCTTTTGAGGACGAAGCTCCACTTTTTCCATCATCTGCCCAATGATGCCGTCTGCCAGAATCACTACCGGAGTGCGATATTTGAATGCAAGGTCAAATCCCCAGTCCACGAAGTCATACATATCCTGGGCCGAGGCAGGAGCGAGGACAATGTTCTTGTAGTCACCGTGTCCTCCGCCTTTCACCACCTGGTTGTAGTCACTCTGGCTCGGCTGGATGGTTCCAAGTCCGGGACCTCCCCTCTGGCAGTCCACAATCACGCAAGGAAGCTCGGCTCCCGCCATATAGCTGATGCCCTCGCACATGAGGCTGATTCCCGGGGAACTTGACGAGGTCATTACCTTCTTTCCCGTGGAAGCTCCTCCGTAAACCATATTGATGGAAGAAGTCTCGCTTTCCGCCTGCAGCACAACCATTCCGGTTGAAAGCCATGGCCTCTCCTTCATAAGAGTCTCCATAACTTCGGACTGCGGAGTGATAGGATAGCCAAAGTAGCCGTCCACTCCGTTGCGTATTGCCGATATGGCAATCGCTTCGTTTCCTTTCATTAGAATTTTCTCTGCCATACCTATTGGATTTTAACTCTGTAAACAGTGATGACCGAATCCGGACACACTACAGCGCAGTTGCTGCAGCCTATGCAGGTATCGGCAATCATTTCTGCATAATGATAACCTTTGTTGTTCACCGACCTGGAAAGCCCTATGCTTTTCGTCGGGCAGTTTTCAACACAGACGGAGCAACCCTTGCACCTCTGAGTATCAACTTCAATTGCACCTTTGAATGCCATATTTGTGTAAAATTTAGTGTTTTGAATAATTCAAAGTGTAACAAAGATAAATATTTCAGTTGAATTCCCTGCTCCTTTCTAAAATAAATTATATAACTTTGGGAAATTTTGATACCAATCAGGTTCCAAAATTCATATGGATTATAATGTATATATGAAAAACATATTGTTGAAAAATATACGGGTAGATTCGCGGGATTCAGATATTTTCATATCCGACGGTATGATTGTCAACGTCGCGCCGGGCGGAACCTTGCCTCAGGAACACGAAGCTTCCGGTGTTGAGGTCGTTGATTGCGGAGGAAAGACGGCTGTCCCGGGTTTTGTCAATATGCATACCCACGCCGGGATGAGCCTTATGAGGGGAGTCGGAGAGGATGTGGAATTCCAGCAATGGCTCTCCAGAATATGGGATATAGAATCCGGCATTGACGAAGAATATGTATATTGTGCCACGAAGGTTGCTGCCCTTGAGATGATAAAAACTGGTACCACTACCTTCAACGACCAGTATTGGTTCCTGCCACAGGCACGCAAGGCGGCTGTTGAGATGGGCATCAATCCCGTCCTCTCATATGTCTTGTGTGACAGGGGGGACAAAACTCAGGTCGAGTTTCAGAAACAGGAATGTATGAGGATGTATTCCGAATCGCTGTCCTGGCCGGAAAAGAGTCAGTTTACGGTCGGAGTACACGCAATATATTCGGTCTGTGAGCCGCTGATTATATGGGCGGCAGAGTTTGCCCGCAAACATTCGTTGAAACTCCATATTCATCTTTCCGAAACCCGCAAGGAGGTTGAAGACTGCAAGAAGGCCCACGGAGGCCTTACTCCTGTCCAATATCTTGATTCTCTGGGCTTTCTTGGGCCTGACGTTATTGCAGCTCACTGCCTCTGGCTCTCGGATGAAGATGTGGAGATTCTCGGACAAAGGAGAGTGAACTGCGTCCACAACATCAACTCCAACCTCAAGCTCACCTCCGGCTACCGTTTCAGGTACAACGAATTGCGGGATGCGGGAGCCAATGTATGTCTTGGTACGGATGGATGCGCATCTTCCAATAATCTCGATATGTTGGAGACGATGAAGACTTCGGCTATGGTTCAAAAGGCCTGGAGGGAAGACCCTTGCGCTATGCCGGTGGATGAACTTGTCGCTATGGCTACGCTGAATCCGGCAAAGGCCCTCGGTCAGAGAATCGGTCGTATCGGGAGCGGCTTCAGGGCTGATATCCTGATTGTAGATACGGACAACTACCATTTCCTCTCACCTGGTTCCTTCAATGCAAACCTTATATATTCGGCTCATAGTGATTGTATAGATTCGGTAATATGCAATGGCCGTTTCGTGATGAGGAATCGTGTGGTCCCGAATGAGGAGGAAGTAATCCGAATGGCAAAGGAAAAGATAAATACAATTAAATATTGATGGATATATGGATGAAAGAGTTTTGAAAATACACAAGGCTGCTGATTATATTTCTGAAAAAATCGGTGCTAGGGTGCCTCTGGTGGGCATTGTTCTGGGTAGTGGCTTGGGATGTCTCGCTGAAAAGATTGAGAATCCTGTTGTAATTCCTTATAAGGATATCCCTGGTTTCCCGGTTTCCACAGCCGTGGGGCACAAAGGCAATTTTATCGCCGGCACTCTTGGAGGCAAGTTTGTTGTGGCGATGCAGGGCCGTTTCCACTATTATGAGGGTTATCCGATGGAACTGGTGACTCTGCCAATCAGGGTGATGAAGGTGCTTGGCATCAGTTATCTTTTCGTGTCGAATGCTGCAGGAGGAGTCAATTTCGATTTCAAGCTAGGAGATATGATGGTCATCACCGACCATATCAACCACCTGCCGAATCCGCTTGTGGGACCAAATATGGAGGAGTTCGGGCCAAGGTTCCCTGATATGACCAGACCGTATGACAAGAAGTTGATAGCCAAGGCTTTAGAAATTGCCGGAGAACTTGGAATTTCATTGAGACAAGGCGTTTATTTTGCTGGAACCGGTCCTTCTTACGAAACTCCTGCCGAGTATAAGTATTTCAGGCTCATAGGAGCTGACGCCGTGGGTATGTCAACCATTCCGGAAGTAATAGTAGCCCGTCACAGTGACATTCCCGTGTTCGGCGTGTCCGTCATTACCAATGAGGCTCACGATGACTATGCCGAGGATTATGTGAATGACGGGGATGATGTAGTGGCAGCTGCAGATGCCGCCGCCGGAAAGATGACGCTTCTTTTTACAAAAATGATAAGTTCGCTATAAAATATTTTTTGTCTGAAATTTCAGTGTGATGTCAGGAGAGGGAAAAATGAGAATGGATAGAAGGATGTATGGGAGGAGAACTGAAAGACATATTCCGGCAATTCCGGATCCCATTGAGATGAATCTGTTTGTTCGTGTTCTGAACAATAGAATTCTCGAATCAACGGAACAATTCAAAAAGCAGTTTGCGTCCACAGGCGAGAAACTTGGAGTTAATGATAATATAACAGGTGTCAAAAGCTTGGATTTCTCGTCTATGCCTGTCAGGGAGGAGGATTTGCATCCTCGTCTTCCGGATGAGTCAGATTACAGGCTGCTTTCTCATTTTTCTTCATCTTCCATATTGGATTATGATGGGGAGAATCACTTTGCAATACATTACAGGCGCTGTCTGTATAGGCTCAGGCTTTCAGCTCTGAAAAAGAAGATGTTCCTGCCTGTTGTGATGGCGGCGGGACCAGCCTGTCCTGTCTTTGAAAAACTTCCTTTTGGCAACGGATTTCTGGCAGACGTTCTCCTGAGGCGATATGCTATTGGACAATCCTGGAGCGAAATATCCTCTGACTTGTCAAGTCGTGGACTTATTATAAAGGAGTCTCTTCTCAGAAGCGTTTGTATGAAACTTGGTCACAGGATGTGGCCGCTGTATTCACATTTGCTCTCCAAGGTGCTCTCTTCCAGGTATATCCAGATTGACGATGATTCATTTGACCTTCGCAGCGGTTTTCTCGGCTCTGTTGAGAGAATGGGCAGTCTGTGGTGTCTGGCAGATGTGGCCTGCCGCAATGCTGCCTTCATATATGATATGTCTATCAATTCGAAGATTGTGGCTCTGTCGCTGTTGAAGGATTCCAATGCTATTGTTCAGGGCAACTGCTACGACTCCCTTGAATTGTGTGAAGGTCTGGGCAATCTTTACCTTGCTGCCTTCTGGAAACCCGTCAAGGAAAAATTCCAAGCAGCGATAAATGAAAACAATAATCTGGCTTCGGATGCCTTGTTTATGATTGATGCTGTCTATTCTGTGGAAGAGCGTCTGGAGAAGATGGAGTATGACGTCAATTCCCGCAAGGCAATCCGCGAACGCGAGGCATATCCGTGGATTCGGAAATTGGAGAATTGGATGGCTGTTACCGTGTCCACCGCCGGCATCGGTCCTAGACTTTTGGATGCCATTCTATTTACATACAAGCGGATACCGATGCTTACAACCTATGTCAAGGACGGAGGGATGATGATTGATGGTACCTTTATCGCAAGTGCCGTCAGTTGTGTAAGGAATTCCTTGTCAGACAATAAGTTCTGCTGTTCAGACAGCTCCGATGCCCTTTGTACGGCAATATTCAAATCTTTTGCCTCTACTTGTCATCTGAAAGGAAAAGACCCTTGGCAATGGCTGTCGGATACCTTGGCGGCTATTTCCCGGCCTTCGTTTTCAACTGATGACGTCTCTGGTCTGATGCCGTGATTTTATCCACATCTGGCTTGATTTTATCCACAACGGGTTTGATTGTCCGATATTAGTAGTAACTTTGGTCGTAGTTATTTAAATTAATTCATATGGACTTGGACAAATGGTGGTCGGGACTCAGAGTCACCGAAAAGGAAAGAATTGCTACAAAGATTCTTGCAAAGAATCCTGAATTGAAGGGTGAGGCCTCATATCCTCATTGCACGACATTATGGAACTCTCTGGATGAGCACAGAAAGGAATGGATATGCAAGCATTGTATGTTTAGGCACGGCTATCTGGAGAAAATCGAATTTGAAGGAGACCCGTTTACAGACTGATATTTTTTTCAAACATCCGTGTAACAAACGCGGATGTTTTGCGTCATTATGTTGTGAACATTAAATTACAACGTATATGAAAAAGATTTTTACTGCCATTGCGGCTTTGATGCTGGCCTTTGCGCCTCTTACCCATATGTCGGCTCAGAATTCGACATCTCAGAATTCGACATCTCAGGCAAATGTTAACGGACACCTTTCTCTTGAGACAGTTGTCAAAAAGTACAAGGACATCAGGAATGCTGATTATGTCAAGATGGATGGAATCATTCTTGGTATGGCAAAACTGGCGATGAAATCTGAAGGAGAATTGCCGGCTTCTGCAGTGGATGCCCTCAAGAAGATGACAGTTATGGACCTTGATGATTGCACCTGGGAAAATAAGGATGCATTCCGTAAGGATATGACCGATGCTCTTGCTGGATGTGAACTCGTTCTTGAAGCAAATGATGAGGATGATAAGGTTTCTATTTATGTTGGAAAAATGACGGAAACCTATTTTGAGGATTTCATCATTTATGAATCCAAAGATTGTGACCTTGTCATTATGCACGGCAAATTCCCAGTTGAGGCTCTCCGTCAGATGGTTGAAGAGAATATTGACTGACATGACACACGAAGAGTTCAAACTTGTCTGGTTGCCGCTTAGCGGTACATTC
The DNA here is from genome assembly GCA_945870315.1 of uncultured Bacteroidales bacterium. GTDB lineage: Bacteria > Bacteroidota > Bacteroidia > Bacteroidales > UBA932 > Cryptobacteroides. The sequence continues at coordinate 1,537 of CAMBRR010000056.1, read as the reverse complement.
TACAGGGCTGCCTGGTCGGTGCTCGGAAATGAAGCCGATGCAAGGGATGCTGTGCAGGATGCTTATGTCAGACTCTGGAACTCTCGTGATAAACTGGACGATGTCCGCAATCCGTCTTCTTTCGGAGTAGCTATGGTTAAGAACATCAGCCTTGATATGATGCGCAGAAAGGCGGTCAGACAAGGGCCGGATGTGGAAGATGCAGCAAAGGATACTCCCTCCGGTCAGGATGCAGACCAACCTGCCATTTCGAAAGAGACGGCTGAAAGCCTTTACCGTGCAATGGATCTTTTGTCCCGGCAGGACAGGGAACTTGTGAGACTGAGGTTCTTTGAAGATATGGAATATGATGATATATCTCGAAGAACAGGTCTCAACCCTGTAAATGTCCGGGTTAGAATATCCAGGGCAAGACAGAAAATAAAACAACTTATGCGAACGTTATGAAACCGATTATGAACAAGGATTTGGAAAACAGGATTGAAATACCTTCTGACCTTGAAGCAAACCTCGAAAAGCTTTTGGACGGCTTGCATGCTGCCTCGAAACTCCAATCGGAAAAACGACCTGTCGTAAGGTTCGGGCGCAGGGCATGGGCTCTTACAGCAGCAGCTTCCATTGTCATTGTAGGATGGATTGGTTTCAATATCTCAAGGGGAGCGCAGCCTAAGGATACTTTTGATGATCCTCGCCTTGCCTATGCTGAGGTGGAAAGGGTGCTTTCATCCATTTCCTCCAATATGAAGGCAACCAGCAGAGGGATGGAAAAGGCTGATGCCATCTTTGAAATGCAGCAAGATATATTCAATGGAACATATATTAATAATAAGAAAAAATGAAACGGTTCTTACTAGTATTTTCGGCGATTCTTCTCGCCTCTTCAATATTCGCTCAGAGCAATAACTCCATATATAATAAGTATAGCGGAAAACAGGGAGTCAGCTCCGTATATATCTCTCCCAGTATGTTCAAGATGATGAAGTCTCTTCCTGAGGTGGAGATATATGATGACAAGGATGTGCACTTTGAGCAGATTATTAAGTCTTTTGAAGGGATGTATGTGATTGAGGTTGAGAATGTTGCTCTTGTTAAAAGTATGATTTCAGATGTAGAGTCGATGATTGCCAAAGGCAATCTGGAACTTTTGATGGAGGTAAAGGAGTCTGATGAGACGGTCAGAATCTATGTCGAGAAGGAAGGTGATATGTTCAAGAAATTCATTATGCTCGAAAGGGAAGATGATTCAGCTACCTTCATCTCCATTGATGCCCAAATGCCGCAGGAGGCCGTCGCTGAACTTCTGAAATAGTCTTTATAGATTACCTGCCATTTCCCCGGACGTTTTCATTATGTAAAAAACACTACCTTTGCAGTCCGATTTACGGAGAGGGCTGACCAAAAGCCTGCCCTTGACTCACTGAATTGAATAATTGAAACCAAATATGGCGGCAGGAGAAATAGACAGCAGGTATTCTTATGGAAGAATTTGGAAGATAGCTTATCCGATTCTCATAAGCCTTGTGATGGAGCAGATGAT
>CAMBRR010000055.1 GCA_945870315.1 uncultured Bacteroidales bacterium | reverse complement strand
AGGTATGAGTGTTTCTGCTATAGTTCTGATTTGTTTGGCAGCTCTGCTTTGCGGGGCTGCACTTGCTGTTTTGGTAGCTTCACATCTGTCTTCCCGACAGAAGGCTTTGCTATACGAGGCTCAGGAACGTGTCGGCGAATTGGAGAAGTCGCTTTCTGAAAGCCAGTCGGCCTGCCAGGTGCTTCAAACCAAGAATGAGATGCTGCTTTCCTCGCGTGAGGATGACAGAAAACGCTATGAGGAGGCATTGAATGCCCAGAAGGGCCAGTTCGATGCCGTTCTGGCTGCCCAGCAGGCGAAATTCGATGAAACTGTGGGGAAAATGACTGCACAGCTAAAATCTGCAACAGAGGATATGCTGAAGCAACGTCAGAAAGAGTTTTCGGATTCCAGCAAAGAGAACATAGGACAGGTTATAACTCCTCTGAAGGAAACCATAGAGAAAATGAAACTGGCTCTCAATGATACGACATTGAAGCAGAGCCAGATAAACGGGGAGATGAAGGCCGGAATCGAAAATATGATGCGCCAGTCCGAGGCTGCCCGAAAGAGTGCTGATGAACTTGCCAATGCTCTTCGTCACGGAAACAAGATGCAGGGAAACTGGGGTGAGGCTGTGCTGGATGAACTGCTCAGGTCTCAGGGACTTACGCCGGGTATCCACTATGACGTTCAGGCTGTCATCAGGGATGCTTCCGGGAGGACTGTCTATAATGAGCAGGGGAGTATGCTGCGTCCAGATGTGATTTTGCACCTTGACGAGAGCAGGGATGTGATTATTGACTCAAAAGTATCTCTCAGCGCCTTTGTGGACTATGTGAATGCTGAAAAAGAGGAAGACCGCATACGCTTCCTGAATGAACATGTTGCCAGTCTGAACCAGCACGTTAAAGAACTCTCACAGAAGGATTATTCTGCTTATGTGAAGCCTCCGAAAATCCGTATGGACTATGTTATTATGTTTGTACCTAATACCGGAGCCCTGTGGACTGCCTTGAACTCTCAGCCGGATTTATGGCGCAAGGCTATGGAAAAGAATGTGTTCATTGCCGATGAACAGACACTTTTTGCAGCCCTGAGGATAATCAATATGACCTGGACACAGATTGCCCAGGCCCAGAATCAGGAAAAGGTCTTTGAACTTGCCAACGAACTTCTGGACAGGGTGGGGCAGTTCCTGAAGAAATATTCCGATATAGGCCAGGCATTGGATAAGGCCCAGAAACTCTACGAGGAGGGAAACCGCAAATTGCAGCCTGGAGGACAAAGCATCATCACCACCTGCAGCAAATTGCAGAAACTGGGGGCGCGCAACAGTACCAGAAATCCTATACCGATGATTTCCGCATCTGATGAACAGGAGCAAGAATCTAATCAAATCTGAAGCAACTTATTATTTAGAAATCCAGACCGCTATGGTGAGGATTTCAAGTATGAAGCAATGATTCGATCTTTGCGCTTAGGCAATGAGGATATGCTCCCGCGTGTCGTGGAAGCATATCCTCATTGCCATTTCACTGAATATGCCGCTGAAATTGAGCAGTATTACCTCCCGAAATATCAAGACTCCGACATCACCGACGACGAACTTCCGGACGACGATGGCCGTTTTGACGCTTGGGCCTGACAGTTTTTCGGATGCTTACGGATGTTCAGTGGAAGTGTACGCTATTTGTCAAATCCTTTTGTATGTATATTTGACATAGTGCTTTAATATACCGTTTTCTGTTTTCTGTTCAGGCGCTCCGGAAAAAATCAGTTTATCATCGCTGAGTTCTTCAATATCCATTTGCACAAAGCGCTTCACGCCGTCTTCCACTTCCCACATTTCAATTCTTGAACCAACAATTTTCCAGCTGGTAATGGGATACTGGATGTTCTCTCCGGAATTCTCGTTGATACTGGTTCTCATCCCTGTACCGTCAGCTTTGAAATTGAAAATGAAATACCAAGTGGAACAATCATCTTCATAATCGTCCTGTATTTCGCCATCCAAATAGGTTTTGTAAATCACGTTCTCCAGTTTCCAGTCGCCAACAATTTTCTTACTGTCAACTGAGCCTTCGGTTTTTGTGCAGGATGAAAACACGGAGCAGAACAGGACTGCAGCAATGAGTCCCATCAGAAATTTAAAAGTTCTTTTCATACGTAAAATTGATTTATAAGTTTATAAACGCAGTTACCCCAAAATTGGTTTTGGTTTAAACCCAGGGTTTTTGTGATATACGAGTTGCAGGCCAAAACCAGCAATTTCGCCCTCTTTTGCTTTTAGCAGAAGATGATCATCTTTATCGAATGAGAATGTGGCAGTGCCATATGCTCTGTCTGGAAATTCTTCGCAGAATTTAGCGAAAGGATCAGGATATTGAGTCCTGTTCTCATCATATTTATCAGGATTCCAGAAGCATCCGTACTGGTCATATACGTTGTCGTAGCCATTAGCACTCTTATCCCAAAGCCACCCGAGAGAAGTGAGTTCGAAGGTTATCAAATCTCCCGAAACGGTGTATTTGCCACAATATTTATCTCCCCAAGCAGGCATTATCTCCTCAAATGTGCCGTCTGCCTTGAAAATGAAATGGATAAAAACATCTGCATTTTCATTCAGTTCAGCTCCCTCCTGGAGGCCTGACCATTCACCGACAATTGAATTCTCCTGTTTAGGGTCATCACCTTGTTTTGCGCACGAGGTTGCAAGAACAGCAACAGATGCAAGCATTAAAAACAATTTTCTCATTAAACTATTGAATTTATTTGATTTATATTAATTTTAGATTTTTCATTCCTCTTGACGTTCCCGTTCAAGAAAAAACAAGAGGTCGCATCAACGACCTCCATTCTGATTAATTCCTTGTAAAATACATCTTGCCAATTATCTTGTATTTGTTTCCGCCCTCTTCATATTCTTCATCCACAATTGAAAGAATCATAGAAGATTTCTTAAGTTCAAGAATATCAAAAGCAAATTCCTCTTGGGGATTCTTAAAAATCATTTTTCCGTTTTCAATTTTCCAGGTCATCGATTCAGACTCTACTCCAGATACAATTAATGTCCCATTTGATTTGAATTCGAAGGATAAATCATTAAAGTAATCCCCTTCTTCCTCAGTATGAGTTTCGACGCCATTCACGTACAATGTTGTGGAAATCTTAGAAATTTTCCACTCTCCTAAAACAGTCTGCCGATACTGGTCTTCTTTTGCACAAGAAGAAAACACAAGGCTCATCATCATCCCAATGAAGAAACCCATCATAATTTTGCTGATTGTTCTCATATCATTTTGTTTACTCATTTACGATGACAAAATTATGACTATAGGTAAGATATTTCGAGAAATATTAGCAAAAGCATACTCTCATATTAGCAAAACACACTCCCATATCAGCAAAAGAGCAAATCTCATATCAGCAAAACCCTATTTTACACACGTTTATAACATTAATAATTATATGAATTTTCGTATTTTTGCGTCCGAATACTTGAATAACATAGACAATGATTTCACTCATATTCTCTTCGCTACCCATGTTTGCCTGCGGTTTCTGGGCTATCTTGATAGGATGCACCCTATACTTTGACGGCCGCAACAGAGGATATTTGATGCTGTTGCTTTTTATGGTGATGGCAACATTGCTTTATGCCGGACACTGTGCATTCCTCAATCATTTCTATAGCGATATGCCTGTGCTGGATAGTCTTTACTCGTTTGCCAATCTTGCCGTGTACCCCTTGTTCTACGTTTACATTGTCAGTATGACATCACCGGAGAGTCAACTGCGTCATACTTGGTTGTATTTCATTCCGTCTGCTGTCATAGGCATAATGGTTTCGGCAATTTACATAATGATGTCACCCCAGGAACTCGACTCTTTTGTACGCATCATATCCTACAATGAGGACTTTGGAAGCGGCACGGGACTTTGCAAGATGATGGGTTACACCAGGTTGGCGGCAAAAGTAGTGTTTGCTATTGAAGTGGTGGCGGTTCTTATTGCCGGTTCACGGAAGATTATTGCGTACAACAAATCCATTGAAGATTATTACGCCGATACTGAGGGGAAGAAACTGACCGCATTCCAGTGGTATATGTATTTATTCACAGCTTGTTCATTAGCTTCCATCATATTCAATTTTATAGGTCGTTCCCGTTTCGACAGCTCTGCCTGGATGATGGCGATTCCATCACTCCTTTTCTCTTCATTGTTGTTCGGATTGGGCTTCATCGGCTTCAGGCAATCATTTACTATAGATCATTTCGAACAGGAAGAATCTGCAGACGAAATCATTCCAGAGTCTGCCCCCGCCAGCAAGCAGGAAAAACCCCTTATCGAGCGCATCGAAGAAGTTGTTACAAAACGGCAACTCTATCTGCGCCACAATCTGAAAATTTCCGATGTGGCGGCAGAATTGTGTACAAACCGTCTGTATGTCTCTACGGCCATCAATGAAGAAATGGGTATCTCCTTTTCCGACTATATCAATAGAAAGCGAGTAAACTATGCCATTCATCTGATGAGCGTCAATCCTCAGCTGACTATATATGAGATAGCCGACTTGTCCGGTTTTTCTTCAGACAAGTCGTTCTATCGCAACTTCAAGAATATTACGGGCAAGTCCCCAAAAGAACTACAAATGTAAGCGCAGGGCGTTCGGACTTCTCCCGGCTCACTCCTCTCTGTGATAACCGCGCTCAGGCTCGCCTTCGTAGTAAAAGCCATAACCATTGTCAGTCCATTTGTTATATTTATGTTCGATAATATTCCATTCATAATAGTGGTATCTTTTGTCGTATTTTGCCTCACCCCCACGTTCCAGAACTTCATCGATTACATGTGGCATAACTCCTGTAAGGTTAAGGTTACCAAGACACTCAATAAGTGAAAGAGAAGGAAGATTGTTGAGTTCCAGGCTGCTTAAATTGTTACTATTGGTATATAAAGATTCCAATGACTGACAGTCGCAGACACTGAGTGCCTCGACATCGGTTTTCCACCCGTAAATGGAAAATTGTGTGAGCTTAGGATTAGTGGTAACAACTACACTCGGGCTTTTTATTTCGTCTAAAGTCAACAAAGTCAAATTAGGGCATTCGGAAACAGATATATTACCTTCAAAATAATTCACCGACATCGTTTCAGCTTTGCATCCCTGTGCGTTTATAGATCCTGAGCAGTCCTCGAGTGTGACAGTCTTAACGTTTTGGATTTTTGAGAAATCGAAATCGGAGAAGTCTGCATAATCAACTTTCAATCTGGTCAATCCTCCATCCGCCTCTATTTGAGGCATCTTATATGACTTGCCGCTATAATTGATTATTTGCAAATATAGCGGCGTGGTGGAATTGAGTATAATCTTCCTGAGTTTAGAAAAACGATCCATATCAAAGGTTAAGTTAGAAACATTACATCCACTCAGATCCATTTCCTGGACTCCATACGGAAGATGACGAAGGGAGGATGATTTACAATGGAAAGAGAACGAATCCACGTTATCTGTTGAAATCCAGAAATATTGAAGCATAGGATCTTCGATATACAATTTTGAGAAATGCCTGTCTTCTCCTACGAGATTCAAATCCCAGCTTATCAGAATATCTTCAAGGCCCTCCGTGTGAGGAGTAAGCCTCACATTATCCGCCAGTTCCCACTCTTTCGGAATAGTGATTTGAAACCCAAACTTACCAGGTTCATCACTGTAGGAAAAAATATTTACATTCTTATAGTCTCCTGCCATTACATAATTATCATCCCAGTTACAGCCTTCCCATTCCCCGACAGCAAAAGTACGAATTTCGTGGAGAATAGCTCTGATAGCAGCTGCCAACCTCTTGTCAAAAGACTTGATCTCCATCCATTCAGACTTTAGCAATACATTTATTCCGTTTGTTTCGGTAAACATTCTCAAGTAGTATGTTTTACCTGGTTCGAGAGATGTCGTGGCGACTATTTCCATAGTATCTGTCTTCGACATCTGCGCATATTCTTCCTCATCGAAGTCGAATTCAGCAGTAATGTAGTCGTTTGTATTGTCCCCGTCGTCATCGTACAGACGTGCTGTGACCGGTCCATAAAAGATACTCCCACCTGCTACTTTGGTGCGAAGTTCAACTTCTTCAGCATCTCCGGATGCTTCAACATCACCCACCAACTGCAATATACAAGGATTGGATTTTAAAGGGAATTTGAGGGCAGGCGTACTCGCACTTAAAGTGGAACCAAAGCCATACAAGTTGGCCGAGGCACCCAGTTCGTAAGTAAGGTCAAATGTAGGATTGAAATGCCACAACCCATACCACGACCAATAATCGTCTTTCATCTTTTCCGGGTCCATCAGATCTATCTTGTCGCTTATCGACTCACTGAGGCAGTGGTCTAGTGAGAGGCCGACACCTATGGTACCTCCGAAAAAGCTTATGCCGGGACCGATTCCAAGACCGTATTTGAGAGATGCTTCCAGCTTTGGTCCTATGTTCATCTCCAGAGCATTCGGTTCCTCATCCATGAGCTTGGTGTTGACAGCCATACCTGCCACCTCATCGTAGTGCACGTGCGCTCGGAAACTGCGCTTGTAGGTTAAGCTTGCCTCAAACTTGGTCGCCCAACCAATACCGACTATGATGTAGAAGTCAACGGTTGGGGTGATGATGAGCGGGCCCACCGGTATCGCACCGAAAATCAAGGACAAGACTTTCTTGCGCGGATCGATTTCTCCGCTGAGGCCAATGCTGAAGTCAGCTCCAAGGGAGCAGTCTGCATCCACAATCAGGTTCAGAGTGGACAAGGTGTAGTCTTCCGCCTTCAGCTGTGTCTTCATCGTGATGTCGGCCTCTATCTTCGGAGTGATGGTGCTTCCTGCAGAAACGGGTATATCCACCTGAGGAATCACGACGTGGAATTTTTCGCTCGTAATGGACTTGGTGGCGGTGAATTCAATCTCGTTCCCGTTTCCGTCCAGCACCTTCTGAAGATGGCCCGTCAAATCCATATTGCTTTCGCTTATGTTTATATCCTTGAAGCAGTCCAGCAGCGGAGCTATTGAGTAGCTTACATTGAAGCCTCCGTTGCCGTCCGGAGCAACATTTTCGATATTTGCGAGCAATCCTTCAGGGAACATTTCCGTAGGTGTGTTGATAACGATATTCATTCCCGGCTTAATCGACACCTTGCCTGCAACTGATGCGGGCACATTGAAGACCTTCTGCGTGAGATCCACATATTGCAGCAGATCAACGCATTCCGCAGGCAGGATGATGGTGTTGTCACTCAGCACATAGGAGTATTCTCCAGGGTCAATTTCGGGCAGATCTGGCTCAGAGCCGGGATTGTCAGAGCCGGGGTTATCAAGTTCCGGTTTGCAGGAAAGTACTGATAATAATACTATTGCCGCCGGGGCTATAAATGTCATAAATCTTTTCATAAGACCTCAAGTCTAATAATTTCCTTTTAAAATATATCTTGTTGACTGACTTGTATGTAATTACTTCTGTGGCAAAACTATGAATATTTGAAAAATATTACTATCGCTATCAGCAAAAGCATACTCTCATATCAGCAAAATAACATTCTCACATCAGCAAAGCTCTGTTATACATACTTTTGCGCCAAATCGAAAATAATAATCAAGATGAAAGGCCTATTGAAAGTATCGAAAGTATCGATGGTCAGGATGCATAAGCCGGTAGAACAACAGATGAAAAGAAAAACCCTCGTAGAATGCATCTACGAGGGTTTTGGGTGGTGTCACCGGGAATCGAACCAGGGACACAAGGATTTTCAGTCCTTTGCTCTACCAACTGAGCTATGACACCGTTTTGTTGTGCCGTTGTTCAAACGGGATTGCAAAGGTAGACATTTTTTCTGACTTTGCAAATTTTCACAACGTTTTTTTTGAAATTAGTAATTTTTTGAGGATTACTTAGTCGAACAAATTCTTCAGTCTGTCGAAGAAGGACTTGTCTTCTTTGTTCGGTGATGGGTTGAAATCAGGATTGTTGCGGAGAGATTCTGCAAGTTTCTTGCTTTCGTGGCTCAGATGCTTTGGAACCCAGACTGCGATTTTCACATAGAGGTTACCGCAGCCGTAGCTGTTCAGACTTGGCAGACCTTTGCCCCTGAGGGTGATTACTGTGCCTGATTGTGTGCCTGGTTCCACCTTCACTTTCTGGGTGCTGCCGTTGAGCAGTTTAACCTCAAGTTCGCAGCCAAGCATTGCATCCGGAACGGATATTATTTTAGTACTATAGAGGTCATTGCCCTTGCGGATGAACTCTTCGCTGTCCTCCACATCGATTACCACCAGTAGGTCTCCGTTGACCCCGTTGTTCCGTCCGGCATTTCCGCCTCCGCTCACCCTCAACTGCATTCCGTCTTCAACACCGGCAGGAATGTTTACTTTCACAGTCTCACGCTTGCGCACCAAACCGGAGCCACCGCAATCCGGACAAGGTTTGGATACAACTTTGCCTATTCCATTGCACTGCTGGCAGGTTGAGTACTCCACACTCTGACCTAAGAAGGAAGGAACCACCCTCTTGTAACTTCCCGTGCCTTTGCAGGCTGGACAGATCTTGATGTCAGAGGATGATTTTGCACCTTTTCCGCCGCAACTTCCGCAAGGAGAGTACCTTTCAATGCTGATATCTTTTGTGGCACCTGTGGCAACCTCAGCAAGGGTAAGTTTGGTGTGCACCCTTATGTCCTTGCCTCTGAATACTCTTTCCTGAGGACCGTTGTCGAAACCGAATCCGCTGAATCCTCCGCCGAATGCACTTCCAAAGATGTCCCTCAAGAAGTCATTTATGTCTCCAAAACCTCGGCTGAAATCCGGTCCAGGATTGTCCCCCAGACCTGCTGCACCGAATCTGTCGTATTTTGCTCTCTTGTCCGGGTCGCTCAGGACAGAATATGCCTCAGTCGCCTCTTTGAATTTCTCTTCGGCTTCTTTGTCACCCGGATTCTTGTCCGGATGGTATTTTATGGCCAATGCTCTATAGGCCTTCTTTATCTGATCAGCGCTCGCATTCTTTTCAACTCCGAGCACTTCGTAATAATCTCTTTTTGCTGCCATAATTAAATTCCTACAACAACTTTTGCAAATCGTATAACCTTACCGTTGAGTTTGTAACCAGTCTGAACGACATCGAAAACTTTGCCCTTCTTGTCCTCTTCAGTGACCGGCAACTGTGCCACAGCTTCGTGGACATCAGTATCGAAAACGCATCCCTGAGCTTCAATCGGAGACAAGCCCTTGCTCTTGAGATATCCTATCAATTTATTGTAAATCAAAACTGTACCTTCTTTGGCTGCAGGGGAGTCGTTGGAATCAGTCAAGACTTTAATAGCTCGTTCACAGTCGTCCAAGACAACCAGGAGACCTTTGATTGTGTCCTCTGCCGCTGTGGTCACCAAGTCCAATTTCTCCTGTGCGGTGCGACGTCTGTAATTGTCGAATTCAGCCATCAGCCTTACATAGGAGTCCTGAGTCTTTGAAAGTGTGTCAGTTGCTTCTGTCAGTTTGGCCTCCATATCCTTCAGGTTCTGGCGTGTATCAGCCAGTTCCTTCTCCAACTTGTCGCATTTTTTGCGCTCCTTCCTGCTCATTTCTGGGCACTCGGCTTTCTCTTTATCCAATTCTTCAACTGCTTCGTTATCAGGTGTTTCCTTAATTAGTTGCTCTGTATTTTCCATATTTTGCATCGTCATTAAAATTCCACTTTGTCCAATCGGACCAAGGCTTAAACTCAAAGAGCGAGCCAGCCCGAAAATGTGACAAAATGTCATATTCCAAACTGGCTCCCTATCTTGGCATCAAGGTCTATCTGAAGAACTTGTCAACCTCCCGGACTGCTTCTGGCAGAGCAAATACGACCACCCTGTCATATTCTTGGATATGGGTGCTTCCCACCGCAATGTAGCTGTTGTTGCCCCGGATGATGCCACCGATAATCGCATCCTTCGGAAAATCGAGATTCATAAGCGGTGCCTCAGTGATTCGGGCGTCTTTAGTGACTATGTATTCCAGCACTTCCGCATTTGTGCCGTTCATATATTTGATGAACCGGACTTTGTCACTGAGGGTAAATTTGAAAATGCGGCCTGCCGTAATCAGTTTCTTGTTGATTACCGCATCCACACCCATCCCCTCTGCAAGACGGATATACTCTATGTTTTCCACCTCGGCTATGGTTCTCGGGATGCCAAGTTTCTTTGCAGCAACGCAGGCCAGAATATTTGCTTCGGATGAGCCGGTAAGGGCCACGAAAGCGTCAAAACTGCGTATATCTTCCTCAATCAGCATATCTGAATTGCGTCCGTCTGCGTTGACAATGCTAACTTCGCTGCCGAAGGTCTCCGTAAGCTCCAGGCACCTTTCCTTGTCCTGGTCTATAATCTTGATTTCTGAAACCTTGCCTATAAGTTGCTGAGCCACCATTTCAGCCGTATGGCTTCCACCCAGAATCATCACCTTGTCCACTTCCAGATTTGCCGCCCCAATCAGTTTCATAAGCATTTTGATGCCCTCTCGTTTGGATATGATGTAGATGAGATCGTGGTATTTGAATTTCGTGTCCACCTTGGGAATAATAGTGGTGTTGTTGCGGGAAATGGCTATGACCCTGAATTGCAAATCTTCGGATGTAGCATAACGGCTGAGGTCGAAAACGTTCATATCCAGAAGAGGGGAGTCTTCCTCCACCTTGAACACCGACATTTGCACCCTTCCGCGGGCGAAATCCATAGAATCCGTGGACGCATTGTGTTTCAGGAGGTCGATTATTTCACCGGCGGCGATTTTTTCCGGATAGAAAAGCAGGTCGATACCCATCTCCGTGAAGATGTTCTTATTCTCATAAGAGAGGTATTCCTCGGTGTTGATTCTGGCTGTAACTTTGTGGCTTCCAAGTTTCTTTGCAAGGATTGCGCTAATGATGTTGACGTCCTGAGACTCTGAAGGGTTCACTGCGATGAACAAATCCGAATCTGCTACTCCAGCCTCCTTGAGCACCTTGATTTCTGAAGAACTGCCCGTGACGGTGACTATGTCCGTGTTTGAAGCAAGGGCATCGAGACGGCTCTGGTCGCTGTCAATGACGGTGATGTCGTTGGACTCATTGCTGAGCATCTTTGCCAAATGTGAACCGACTTCTCCGGCTCCTGCAATTATTATTCGCATATTCTAATGTTTTCTGTGTCTATTTTGGAACCAATTAAAGCCCTGGGTATCATACATTTATTGTAAATGCCGCAGACTTTGTACTGTCCTGGCCGGCTGCCGGTCAAGTTATTTTCCGGTCTATACTGACTGCTGGCTGCCACAAGTCCACGCGCATCCCTATGGGCCCGCAAGACAGCCTTGGAATACTCAATCTTGCCGCAAATCAGATAAACAAGCGCAGAGCATAGGTCCAGCCCTTTACGCAAGAGAATTCTCAGTGCTGCAGACCTGCGTCCTATGGTCCTGCCCAAATTGTTTTCCAGCAAAAGAATGTTGTTGCGGTAGTTGAGATAGAGTTTCCAGGGGGATTCAGCAGGCAGGGTTCCGCCCCCAAGATGCCACACAACTGATTGAGGCACAACGCAAACCCTCCATCCTGACAATTGCATTCTCCAACACAGATCAATCTCTTCCATATGGGCGAAGAAACGGTCGTCCAGACCGCCCAACTCCACCCATACCTCACTTCGCACAACCAGACAGGCCCCGGTAATCCAGAGCACATCCTTCGGGGTGTCATACTGCCCTCTGTCGGTTTCCAGCTTCTTCATTACCCTCCCGCGGCAGAATGGATAACCATAACGGTCTATCAGTCCTCCTGCAGCACCGGCATATTCAAACTTATCCTTTTCATACCAGGAGTGCAGTTTCGGTCCGCAAGCCCCGCAGTCCGGATGAGCATCCATCCATTCTGCAAGTGGGGCAAGCCAGTTCCGGTCCACTTCAATGTCGGAATTAAGCAGGACAAAAAGGTCGTAGGGGGAGTCGGAAGGCCTGTCAATGAGTTCCCTTATGGCCCGGTTGTAGCCCCCTGTGAAACCGTAATTCCTATCCAGGGGGATGGTTCTTATGGAAGGGAAAACGCTTTCCAGCAAACTCAGGGAGCCGTCTGTGGAGGCACTGTCCGCAACAACTATTTCTGCTGAACCGGAAGTGGAAGAACTGTTGAACAATTCCACTGAATCAATCAGCGGAGGAAGGAACTTTTGAAGATAATCCTTTGTGTTCCAATTCAGTATGACGATTCCTATACGCACGCATTTACTTTCCGCAGCAACCGCCTTCTCCTTCACAGCAACCGCCTTCTCCGTCGCCGCAACCGCCGCATTCTCCCTCGCTGCAATGTCCTCCGCAGCCAGAACATCCGCCTGCAAGTTC
>CAMBRR010000054.1 GCA_945870315.1 uncultured Bacteroidales bacterium | reverse complement strand
GATTTGACGAAAAATCCTTATATTTGTGAGATTTGAAAAAACTCCAGCAAAATGTCAAACCTTTCAGGACATATTTCACAGATAGTCGGCCCGGTAGTTGATGTTCACTTCGAGCTTTCCGAATCGGCTCAGGATCAGCTTCCTTCCATCCACGAAGCATTAACTCTTACAAGAGAAGATGGGAGAACACTCATACTTGAAGTCCAGCAACATATAGGAGAAGATACAGTCAGGACCATTGCAATGGATTCTACAGACGGACTCAAAAGAGGGCTGGAAGTCAAGTCTTCCGGAAATGCGGTTACAATGCCTGTCGGAGCTCAGATTCGTGGCAGAGTGATGAACGTTGTAGGTGAAGCCATAGATGGAATGAGGGAACTGAATCGCCAGGACGCATTCCCGATTCACAGGGAACCACCGAAGTTTGAAGACTTGGCAACTTCGCAGGAGGTCCTCTACACTGGAATCAAAGTCATAGACCTGCTTGAGCCCTACCTCAAAGGCGGGAAAATCGGACTCTTCGGCGGAGCCGGTGTCGGCAAGACCGTCCTAATCAAGGAACTCATCAACAACATCGCCAAGAAACATAATGGATTTTCCGTTTTCGCTGGTGTCGGTGAGCGAACAAGGGAGGGTAACGATTTGCTTCGTGAAATGATTGAATCCGGAGTTATCAAATATGGAGATGAGTTCCTGAAAAGTATGGAAAAGGGCGAATGGGATCTCTCAAAGGTTGATTATACGAAACTTCCGGAATCTCAGGTCGCGATGGTCTTCGGCCAGATGAACGAACCTCCGGGAGCGCGTTCTAGTGTGGCACTTTCGGGATTGACTCTCGCCGAATCCTTCAGGGATAGCGAAGATGCCTCCGGTCCTAAAGACATATTGTTCTTCATAGACAATATTTTCAGGTTTACGCAGGCCGGCTCCGAGGTCTCGGCACTGCTTGGCAGGATGCCTTCAGCCGTTGGATATCAACCTACCCTCGCAACGGAAATGGGCCAGATGCAGGAGAGAATTACCTCGACAAAAAATGGCTCAATCACCTCAGTACAAGCGGTATATGTCCCGGCAGACGACCTCACTGACCCGGCACCGGCTACAACCTTCAGCCACCTGGATGCCACTACTGTCCTGAGCAGAAAGATTTCCGAACTTGGAATATATCCGGCAGTGGATCCGCTTGAATCCACATCCCGCATCCTTGATCCGAACATAGTCGGCACAGAACATTATGAAACTGCCCAGAGAGTCAAGCAGATTCTACAACGCAACAAGGAACTGCAGGACATCATCAGCATTCTTGGAATGGATGAACTCTCGGATGAGGACCGAATGATTGTCAACAGAGCAAGACGGGTGCAGAGATTTCTGTCCCAGCCATTTGCAGTGGCAGAGCAGTTTACGGGTGTGCCGGGAGTGATGGTTTCAATTGAAGACACGGTACGCGGCTTCAAGATGATTCTTGATGGAGAGGTTGACGATATCCCGGAACAGGCGTTTCTGAATGTCGGCACCATTGAGGATGCCATAGAGAAAGGCGAAAAAATACTTTCAAGCATAGCCGGGAACTGATATGTCACAGCCGCAGGATGTCATTAATTTGCTGGTTCTCTCACCGGTCAGTACCATTCTTCAAGAAATGGTTTCAAGCGTTGAACTGCCAGGTTCAAAGGGCAGATTTACCGTATTGAAGAACCACGCCCCGATTATTTCTTCCCTTGATGAGGGGGAGGTGTCCTATCTCGCGGATGGAAAGAAACATTCCCTGCATATAAGGACTGGATTTGCCCAGGTCAATGATAATACCGTTACTCTCTGTGTCGAAATATGAATAGGTTGAAAATCATAGGAATCCTGATAGTAATGGGCTTGCTTCTCCTACCCTCAGGCCGTTGTCGTGCAGAAGAATCGGCATCGGAGGGCATTGATGTGGGAGAAATCCTTTTCGGACACACGGGGGATTCATATGGATGGCACATATTGACATGGAAGGGAAAACATATCAATCTGCCACTTCCCTGCATAGTCCACTCCAGCAAGGGATGGAAGTTCTTTCTCTCGTCGGCACTTGAACACGGAAACAGTTATGAAGGACTCTTTATAGCAGAAGATGGAAAGTATAAGGACAAGATAGTGGAACTGTCTCCTGACGGGACTCAGATAAGGCCCTTGGACCTATCTATCACGAAGAATGTATGTTCTTTGATGATAAGTTCCCTGATCCTGCTGTTGCTGGTACTCCTTACTGCACGCTGGTATAGGAGGCACGATGTGGACAGCGAGGCGCCATCGGGGATTGCCAAGTTGATGGAGCCGTTGATAGTATCCATCAACGACTCCCTTGTGAAGGAAAACATTGGGAAAGACTATCGAAGATATTCGCCTTATCTGCTGACTGCATTTTTCTTCATCCTCATCAACAATCTTCTGGGACTGGTTCCGTTTTTCCCGGGAGGAGCCAATGTCACAGGAAACATTGCAGTAACCCTTGTTCTGGCTTTATGCACATTCGTTGCGGTCAATCTGTTCGGTAACAAGCACTATTGGAAGGATATCCTCTGGCCGGATGTCCCTTTGTTCCTGAAGTTTCCGATACCACTTATGCAATTGATAGAAATATTCGGCTTGTTCACCAAGCCTATTTCGCTGATGGTCAGGTTATTTGCAAATATACTAGCAGGTCACGCAATGATTCTTGGCTTGGTTTGCGTTATTTTTATAGCAGCAAGGATAGGTCCTGTAATCGGTGGCTCGATGACAGTTGTGACAGTGCTTTTCGGCGTATTTATGAACTGTCTGGAACTGCTTGTGGCCTTTATCCAGGCATATGTTTTTACGATGCTCTCCGCTGTATTCATCGGGATGTCGCGAGAGGGATAGAATATGACAACAATATTAAATTATAGAATTATGATGTTATCAACAATTTTGCTTCAGGCCGTTGCTTCAGGCGTTTTGGCCAAAGTCGCAGGCGCGCTCGGCGCAGGAATCGCAGCAATCGCTGCTGCATGGGGAATCGGACGAATTGGTTCATCCGCAATGGAATCAATTGCCCGTCAGCCTGAATCAGCCGGCAATATCCGTACTTCAATGATTATCATCGGTGCTCTTGTGGAGGGTGCCTGCCTGTTCGCAATCATCGCCTGCCTGCTCGCGATTGTTCTATGAACCTGATGATGCCAGAGGCCGGTCTCCTGTTCTGGATGACCATCATCTTCGCCATTGTCTTCTTCCTTCTTTCCAAATTCGGTTTCCCAATCATTACCGGAATGGTAGAGAAAAGGACGAAGAGGATAGAGAAGGCCTTGTCTGATGCCCGTGAGGCAGAAGAGACTATCTCCGAACTGAAGGCAAGGCAGGAAGAAATCATTCTCGCTGCGAAGACCGAACAGGACCGCCTCCTCAAGGATGCTGCCAAGGAGAGGGAGGCCATAATTTCCCGTGCCAGAGAGGAGGCGACAGAAGAGGCCGCCAGGATACTTTCTGATGCAAAGGTGAAGATTGAACAGGAAAAACAGAATGCAATCCGTCAGATTAGGAGTGAGGTTGCCTCCCTGTCTTTGACCATTGCAGAGAAGATTGTCAGGAAGGATCTTTCTGCCGATGCATCGCAGCAGGAATATTCGCAAAGGCTTTTGGAACAGATTGAAAAATCAGACAAAAGATGAATGCAGGTTCCATATCAAACAGATACGGGAAGGCCTTTTTGAAATATGTGGTTCAGGAAGGTGTGCAGACACAGGCGCTTAGGCAGTCTGAAGCCCTGCTGAAGATTATCCTGTCTTTACCGTCTTTGAGAGAAGTCTTGATGCACAGACCTGACATCCAGATATCCGACAGGCTTGCCCTTGCTGCTACTGCAACGGGTGGGAATCTACTGCCACAGATGAACCGCTTTCTGCTTCTTCTTGAAAGAAAATCAAGAATGGACCTGCTGGACAGGATCTTATGGTCATTCATCCTGCAATGCAGGCAGTATTGCAATGTCAAGTCATGCACATTGGTGACATCGCTTCCGGACGAGAAACTGGAGACCCGTGTCAGAGAGTGGCTTCAGGGTATGAGTGGCGGAGAAATTTGTCTTGATACGAAGATAGACCAATCCATCATAGGAGGTTTCGTCCTTGAGTTTGATGGTAAAAGGCTTGATGCGAGCGTCAGGAGACAGTTGAACATCCTGCAAAAGGAATTAGTTGACAAGAATAACAGAATTGTATGATTGGTTATGGATCAGATTCGACCAAGTGAAATTTCAGACGTGCTGCTGAGTCAGCTCAATCAGATAGATACCGATGCCAAGTGGGAGGAGGTTGGAAAAGTCCTGCAGGTAAGTGACGGGGTAGTCCGCATATATGGCCTTCTCAACGCCAGGGCCAATGAACTGTTGGAGTTCGACAACCAGATGAAGGCTGTCGTGATGAATCTTGAGGAGGATAATGTAGGAGCCGTCCTGCTCGGACCTACGGATATGATTAAGGAAGGAATGACAGTCAGAAGGACCGGCCTTATTGCATCCATAGATGTATCCGAGGAGATGGTGGGCAGGGTAGTCAATCCTCTTGGCGAACCTCTGGACGGAATGGGCAGGATAGCAGGAGAGTCTGTAAGAATGCCTCTTGAAAGGAAGGCTCCCGGTGTGATTTTCCGTCAGCCGGTGACAGAACCGCTTCAGACAGGTCTGAAGGCCATCGATGCTATGATTCCTATAGGTCGTGGACAGAGGGAACTCATTATTGGGGACCGACAGACCGGAAAGACAGCCATAGCCATAGACACCATCATCAATCAGAGGAGCGCATATCTTGAGGGCAAGCCGGTATATTGTATCTATGTGGCCATTGGACAGAAAGGTTCCACGGTTGCCTCAATTGTAAATACATTGAGGGAGAAAGGTGCTATGGATTACACCATAGTGGTAGCGGCAACAGCTGCCGACCCTGCCGCCCTTCAATACTATGCACCGTTTGCCGGTGCTGCCATAGGAGAGTATTTCAGGGATACCGGCCGTCACGCCCTTGTGGTCTATGATGACCTTTCCAAACAGGCCGTCGCCTACAGGGAGGTTTCCCTCATCCTTCGCAGGCCATCCGGAAGGGAGGCCTATCCGGGAGATATATTCTATCTTCATTCCAGACTTCTTGAGAGAGCCGCCAAAATCATCGGACAGCAGGAACTTGCAGAACAAATGAATGATTTGCCTGAAAGCCTTAGGGGAAAAGTTCGTGCAGGAGGTTCATTGACAGCTCTTCCTATAATTGAAACCCAGGCCTCCGATGTATCCGCATATATTCCGACTAATGTAATTTCTATCACAGACGGTCAAATTTTCCTTGAGACAGACCTGTTCAACCAGGGCTTCAGACCAGCCATCAATGTCGGCATCTCGGTATCGAGGGTTGGAGGAAGCGCCCAGGTCAAAAGTATGAAGAAGGTGGCTGGAACATTGAAGATAGACCAGGCGCAATACCGTGAGCTTGAAGCCTTTTCCAAATTCAGCAGCGATCTCGATCCGGTTACTGCCATGGCCCTTGACAAAGGCAGGAAGAACAACGAACTGCTCAAGCAGCCTCAGTATTCCCCAATGCCTGTGGGAGAACAGGTCGCCCTCTTGTATTGTGGCACAAAGGGCTTGCTGAAGGAACTTCCTTTGGAACTTGTCAATGATTTTCAGACGGCCTTCCTGAGCAAATTGAGGGCTTTCCGCAAGGAAGATGTCCTTGAGCCGCTTGGCAGGGGTGAAACCGATTCGAAAATTTTTGAAATTCTGGAAAAGGAAGCATTGTCGATTGTCAACGGATTGAAAGGATAATGGCATCACTTAAGGAAATAAAGACTAGAATCGCGTCTGTAAAAAGCACGCTGAAGATAACCTCAGCGATGAAACTTGTGGCCTCTGCTAAGTTGCGCAAGGCTCAGGCTGCCATTTCCGGTGCCCTGCCATATGAGCAGAAGCTTCATAATATCCTGGGTGGCCTCTTGCAGGATGACGACCTTAGGAAAGCTCTTCATGATGAACTTGGCTTCGGGGGCGAAGAATCCGCTCCTGTACTTCAGGACATCAGCTCCGACCAGATGCCTTCGAAGGAAAGGGTACGGAGAGTGGCTCTTGTGCTTTTTTCATCTAATTCGTCGCTTTGCGGAGCCTTCAATTCCAACATTGCCAGAAAATATCACTCTACGATGGAGGAACTTTACAGGTCAGGTTATTCCGATGAAGACATAGATGTATATGCTGTTGGACGGAAGATATCTGAGGCCGTGGTAAAATCATCCCACCCTTTGAAGAAGGACTGGCAACTGGCTGCGGCTGAAGTCAATTATGACAGCGCCGTAGAAATCGCTTCTTGTCTTGTGGATAGTTTCATTGCAGGGGAGGTTGGACATATTATATTGATATACAGCCATTTTGCCTCTGCATCATCTCAGCCCGTCATAAGAGAAAACTATCTTCCTCTTTCCCTTGATTCGGGCACCGGCGGTGAAGAACCAGTTGACTACATCCTTGAGCCGGATCCCCTATCCATAGTGAAGACATTGCTTCCTATGGTCCTGTTCCTGAAAATTTTTACAGTCCTGCTGGATGCAAATACAGCAGAACATGCAGCAAGAACCATTGCGATGCAGGTTGCTTCTGACAATGCATCAGATCTTCTCTCGGAACTTACCCTTTCATACAATAAGGGCCGTCAAAGCGAGATTACAGCAGAAATCCTGGACCTTGCGTCAGGAATGATGAATTAATGTATATATAGTGAATATGATTATCAGCGGTAAAGAACTATCAGCAAAACTCAAGGCCGAAATGGCTGAACAGGTGGCGACGTTTCCGGCAAAATATGGCCGGGTTCCACATCTTGTAGTGATTCTTGTCGGAGAAGATCCCGGAAGTGTGTCTTATGTTACAGGGAAGGCGAAAGCCTGCGAAGTCACGGGTATTCGGAATACGACAATCCGCAAACCTGTCAGCATAACACAGGGGGAACTCCTTTCTCTTATTGAGGAACTCAACAAGGATGACTCCGTCGACGGAATCCTTGTCCAGCTTCCTCTGCCTAGGCACATCAGTGAGTCCAAGGTAATAGAGACCATTTGCAAGGAAAAGGATGTGGATGGGTTTCATCCTCTCAATGTCGCAGCCCTATGGCAGAAACAGCCTTGCACCGTTGCCTGCACTCCTAAGGGCATAATTCGCCTTTTGAAAGCAGCAGGCGTGACTATCAGCGGCAAGAGGGCAGTGGTAGTAGGCCGCAGCAATATCGTCGGTCTGCCGGTGTCGAAACTCCTTCTGGATGAAAATGCCACTGTTACCATAGCTCACAGCCGTACCGCCGACCTGCCTTCCGTTACACGAAGCGCAGAAATCCTTGTGGTTGCCATCGGAAGGCCTAAATTCATTACTGAGGATATGGTTTCTGACGGAACAGTCGTGATAGATGTAGGCGTTAACCGTGATCCTCAGACCGGAAAACTTTGCGGAGATGTGGACTTTGCCGCTATTGAACCGAAAGCATCAGTCATCACACCGGTTCCTGGCGGAGTCGGCCCTATGACAATCTGCTGCCTGATGGAGAACACAATAGAGTGTTTTATCAGAAAGATGGAACATTCCCTTTAGGAATATATGAGATTCCTTAATTGTCTTTAGACGGAGCGTCCAACTTGAGCTGAGGATTCTTTCGCGAAGAAAAATAAAGCATAACGGCAACAGATACAGCAATGACTCCGAGCAGGATGAACGCATACTCCGCATATGTTGCGGCTGTACATTCCTGTATGGAGTCCCCCGGTATGGTGATGGTGTTCTTGAAAATCTTTCCTATGAAGATAGGGACAATCATCATACCTATGTTCTGTATCCAGTAAATCAAGGAAAATGCCGTTCCAAGGTTCTTTTCCGGGACTATTTTCGGGACGGACGGCCACATCGCGGAAGGTACCAGTGAATATCCTATCCCGAGCATTGCAATTGCAAGATAACCCATGGCCGGTACTTTGAGGGGTGAGAATGCAATCAGAAGGTGTGATGCCAAAACCAGGGATGAACCCACAATCATCCAGCGAGTTGCCTTTCCGACCTTGTCCACAAGAGCCCCGAAAAGTGGGGTGAAGACGATGGTGAAGAACGGAATCATCGAAAGCATCCAGGTGGCAGTCTCAAGTTCCATCCCGAACAGCGGAATCAAGATGGATGTCCCGAATTTCTTGAATCTGATGACGCAGCAGTAAAAGAAAACACACAGCAGGGCAATCATAAGAAAGCGAGGGTTGGAAAGCACTTTCCAAATGTCGGAAAAGTGAAACTCATCCTCTTTGGCTGTCTTTCCCCGACTCTCAGTAAGGCCCAGAGAACTGTCTCGTTTGTAGTCCATTGCAACGAATATCCCCCACAGAATTGCACCTGTGAACATCAGCACTAGCCCCAGTAGGGCAGGCCGGTTTGTGTCGGTAAGGAAATAAGTTTCTCCAGCGGCCTTGCTGGCTACCAGCATAGGAGAGACAACCAGCGCTGTGGCTGTACCCAATCTTGCAATGGAAAGCTGGAGTCCCATCGCAAGAGCCACGTTACGACCCTTGAACCATTTTGCTATCGATCGGGTGACGGCAACACCTGCTATTTCGCTTCCGAGACCAAACAACATACACCCCACATAAGCCAGGGTAAGCGAAGTCTTAGGGGCGAAGCCTGCAGAAATTGCATAGGTGACAATGACTGCTCCGACCACCATAAGAGCAACGAATACGGAACCGACAAGCCTTACACCGAACATATCGAGGAGGATGCCGCACACAATCAGTCCGCCGCATACGCACAGGAACGAATATCCCCCAGAGTAGAAACCGTAATCAGCATAATCCCATCCAAGTTCAAGCAGTTCCGGACTCTTGAACAGATGGGACAGCGATGAGAACATATCATCGAAGAAATAGGAGGCGAACATCGGAACAACAAGACAGGCAAGTGCAGCCCAGCAGAGCCACTTGCCCGTCATCCGACTTTTTGTCAATTCAGTATTCATCAACTGTTAAGGCTATTTTTCAATATTTGGTTTCTCCAAGCCGTAGCCTTTCCTTACATCTTCTGCTTTCAGTACAAGGCTTAGGATGAAGGCGAGGACTCCGAAAGATGCAAAGACAATCATTGGAACGAAGTATCCGCCTGTGGATAGCTTGAGGGCTCCGATTATCTTCGGAACGAAGCAAAGTCCGATGTTTTGAACCCAGAATATCAGACAATATGCGCTGCCGAGGATTTTCTCATCGATAATCTTTGGAACTGAAGGCCAGAGAGCAGCAGGGACAAGTGAAAAGCTGACTCCAAGTATGACAATCAGCAGGAGGGCAAACCATTTTTCCGGGAATGCCGGAAGCACGAAAGCAAAGCACAGGTGGCAGGCTGTCATTATGACCGAACCAATCATAAGCATTGATGCACCCTTGCCGACTCTGTCAAGGAAGAATCCGAGGAATGGGGTCAGTACCATTGCAAGAATTGGGAAGCAACTGAAAAGCTGGGCACCCTCTTCTGCTGAAACTCCGAGTGTGATTTCGAGGAAGTTTGTGGCATATCTCTGGAAAGGGAAGATTGCGCTGTAGTATAAAACACAAAGTAGAGCAACAATCCAGAACATCTTGCTCTTGAAAATGGCTCCGAGGTCACTCAGGTGGAACTCTTCATCCGATCCACCATCTCCTACAGCCATTCCGGCCTGGGCAAGCTGATTGTCAAACTTCTTGTCCATAATGCCGAAGATGATGAAGTTAATCAGACCTATACAGAGAAGCGCTCCGCAGAATCCTACGGGAGCCAGAAGGGATCCTCCGAATGATTTGCTGATGATAGGAGCAATCCACATTACGGCAAATACGCCAAGACGGGCAATGGCCATCTCAAGTCCCATAGCCAGGGCCATCTCTTTGCCCTTGAACCATTTGGCAAGAATCTTTGACACATTGGTTCCTTCCATTTCGCAACCGCAGCCGAATATCATAAATCCGAGAGAAGCCATTTTTGCGCTTGCCGGCATTTCAACCCACCAGCTTCCAAGCCACTGGGCGAAGGCTGTTGCCTGGAACCATTCACTGATTCCGATGAATTTGATAGCAGCACCAATTACCATCAAACCAGCAGAGAGAATACCAGAAAAGCGGACTCCGAGTTTGTCAAGTATCACTCCGGCAATAAGCAGGAAACCGCAAACGTTCAGGATGTACTCGGAAGCTGCGTAGGTTCCGAATGTGCTGCTGGACCATCCTAGGTTTCCCTCTACAAGGGACATCAGCGGTGACATCACATCCACGAACATATAAGCGAAAAACATCATGGATGCCACCAGAATGAGGACGGCCCACCTTGCGATGAAGCTGTCATTCATCAATTTTTGGATTTTTTGAGTCATAATATTGAATTTTTATATTTTGTCGAATCCGGACTGAGCATCTTCATGGGCATGAATATGCCGGAAAACTCGCGAATATAATTGTTTTTGGAAGAATAGACAAAAGACTTGTCAATTTGTCTGAATAAAAATCGTATATTCGCAACCTCGTTCGTTGTTTTTTTTATTTCCGATCTGCGAAATTTGTGTTGTTGATGGAAGAACATAGGAATAAATATGAACTGCTTGAATTGATCGATTCTCCTTCCGATCTGAAGAAACTGAGCCTGCAGCAGCTCAAGGCCCTGTGCTCAGAGATTCGCCAGTATATGGTGGAGTGCTGTTCGGTCAATCCCGGACATCTCGGATCAAGCCTTGGCGCGGTGGAACTCATCGTCGGCATGCATTATGTCTATGACACCCCGACGGACAAGATTGTCTTTGATGTCGGGCATCAGGCCTATGCCCACAAGATCATTACTGGACGAAGGGAAGCTTTCCGCAACAACAGGAAGAAGGATGGAATCAGCGGATTCCCAAAACGCTCTGAAAGTCAATACGATGCATTTGGCACCGGCCATTCGTCGACATCAATATCCGCAGCTCTTGGTTTTGCCGAGGCTTCGAAACAGCAGGGGCTCGGACAGAAGGTGGTCGCCCTGATCGGTGACGGGTCACTTACAGGTGGTCTTGCCCTCGAAGGCCTGAACAATGCAGGAGCAGCCAGGTCGGACATCCTCGTCATTCTTAATGACAACAACATCAGCATCGACAGGAATAT
The DNA here is from genome assembly GCA_945870315.1 of uncultured Bacteroidales bacterium. Classification (GTDB taxonomy): domain Bacteria; phylum Bacteroidota; class Bacteroidia; order Bacteroidales; family UBA932; genus Cryptobacteroides. The sequence continues at coordinate 1,467 of CAMBRR010000054.1, read as the reverse complement.
CGGAGCCATCCACAACTATCTTCTCCGGGTCACTACCAGCAGAAGGTACAATTTGGCAAAGGAGTGTATCTGGAATCGTCTCGGTGAGACCGGCCTCAGGCAAAGGCTGCAGAGGGTGATAGTCAATGCAAAGTCTTCGATTGTGCGCAGCAGCGGCGGAGACTTTTTCGAGGCGATGGGCTTCAGGTACTTCGGCCCTATAGACGGCAATGACATTGAGCAGGTTGTAGATACCCTGCGCAAGCTGCGTCAGCTACCCGGCCCGCTGATTCTGCATACTTTAACTAAGAAAGGAAAGGGATATGCCCCTGCTGAGGCTGACCAGACTCTTTGGCATGCTCCCGGTCAGTTCGACCCTCAGACAGGAGTCAGGGTGAAAAAGGAACACAAGGTTGACCGATATCAGGATGTGTTCGGCCAGGTGCTCGTGGAGCTGGCTCAAATGAACCCCAAGGTTGTCGGGGTTACTCCTGCGATGGCTTCAGGTTGCGGTATGACGGCTCTGCAGGAGCAGATTCCGGAAAGATTTTATGATGTCGGCATAGAGGAAGAGCATGCAGTGACATTCTCGGCAGGCCTTGCCGCCGGAGGGATGAAGCCGTTCTGCAATATATATTCGTCTTTCTCCCAGAGGGCCTATGACCAGATCATCCATGATGTGGCTCTTCAGAATCTTGGTGTGGTTCTATGTTTTGACCGTGCCGGTCTTGTCGGTGAGGATGGTGCCACCCATCATGGCTGTTATGACATGGCAGCATATAGGAGTATCCCGAATGCCGTCATAGCGGTCCCAAAAGATGAAATTGAACTTAAGAATATGATGTTCTCGGCAATGAATTATCCGGGAGGTCCTTATATTATAAGGTATCCTCGCGGGTATGCAGAGGGAACGAGTTGGAGGGATGCTGCTTTCGAGGAGTTTGCTGCCGGTAAGGGGGAATGCCTCAGGGAAGGGGAGAGGATTGCCGTGGTTTGTGCCGGTCCGTTTGCAAACAGGGCTGCCGAGGCGGCAGATGAAATCCTCGCTGAACAGGGATGGAATCCCGCTGTATATAATATAAGGTATATAAAACCCATTGACGTGGAACTTCTTGCCAGTGTTGCGGAAAAATTCGATCTTGTCATCACGGTTGAAGACGGCTGCGTGGCCGGAGGCTTGTTCGGCGCCGTTTCGGAATATATGTCCAGCCTAGACAATCCATTGAAAGTCAGATGCCTGGGCATATCTGATGAATATGTCCAGCAGGACACCCAAGCATCACAACGCTCCGCCTACGGACTTGACAAGGCAGGTATCAAAGCTAAAATTTTGGAGGAAAACGCAAAAATTTCAGCAAAAGTTTTGGAGAATAAGAAATAATATCTATCTTTGCAATCCCTTTCGGAAACGAAGTTTTGAGACAGGGCACAACGCCGATGTAGCTCAGTTGGCTAGAGCACGTGATTTGTAATCTCGGGGTCGTGGGT
>CAMBRR010000053.1 GCA_945870315.1 uncultured Bacteroidales bacterium | reverse complement strand
GAAAGCGCAGATGCAGCTCAGGAAGTAAGTGAATGGTATGCCGTGCAGATTATGGGTCTGGGCAGGTTGCTTGATGAAGATAACCCTGCACTGAAAGGGCTGAAAGTCATTCCATTACGTTCGGAAGGAAGTCAGATATACAGGTATCTGACGGCAAAATCTTCTTCTTTGGAAGAATGCAGGGAAAAGTATCCGCAGATAAAGAAAAAATTCCCAGATGCCTTTGTGGTAAAGGTAGTGGGAAACAAAATTGTCAGACTATAATATATATTGAACAGTATGAAATACAACAAAGAAATTAAGATCGGAGTATTCGTAGTTGTAATTCTGGTGGTGTCGTTTTTCACCATCAACTACCTCCGTGGAAAAGATGTCTTCAATAGGGAAATAGAGGTCAGATCTTCATATCAAGATGTTCGTGGCCTCGTGGCATCCGCACCTGTAAGCATCAACGGCTACAAATGCGGCAAGGTAACAGAAGTGAATTACCGTCCCGATACCAGGGATTTTGAAGTGATCTGCTCAATCAGGCGTGAGTTTGAAATGCCTGTTGACTCCAAAATGGTCATCTACAGCGTGGACATAATGGGTGGTAAGGGTGTAAAGATTGAACTTGGGCAGGAGACTGCGCTTGTTGAAAACGGAGCATATCTTCAGCCTGATATGGAAGGCGACCTTCTAGGCACACTTGCAGACAACATCGGTCCCTTGATGGGAAAGGTAACTGACGCCATAGACAGCCTCAATGTGACAATCGCATCGGTCAACGCCGTCCTCTCTCAGCAGAACAGGGCGTCCATAAACAGGACTCTGTCAAACTTGGAAGACGCGATGGCCTCACTTAAAAGTGTAGCCGGAACTATCAAAGCAAGGGAAGGGGAAATTGACTCCCTTATTTCCAATTTGGAAGAATTGTCATCATCTCTAGTCAATGTTGCTGCAAAGGCAGACACAGTTGTTGATAATGTCAATGGAGTTGTTGCAACTGTTGAAAGTGCCGACCTTAAGGGAACTATCGACTCATTCCACAAACTTCTTGACAATATCAACGATCCTGATGGAACTGTCGGTAAATTATTAAAGGATGATTCAGTATATAACTCAGTGGATTCCCTGCTTGTAAACATTGACGATCTTATCGTAAAAATCAAGGAAAATCCAAAGAAATATCTGAAAATATCCGTATTCTGACAGTTAGAAGAGGGGATTATCTAAGCAGTCTTCAATTTTGAATTATTCTAAATTTATATTTCCATGAATACTAAGTAGTTAAATAATATTCGACTTTCGTAAATTGCTGAAAATCAATAATTTATTAAAATCGAATTTATTTAAATGAAAATATTTTTGCCTAGAAAAATAAAAGTAAAAAACAATAGCAATTAAAATTTTTTATAATAATTTTTTCCTCATCTTTGTACTCCGATTTGAAAGAACCCTATTATAACTATTCAGATGACGCAAGAGTTACACATATCAGTATGGAACAATTGCCTGCAGTTCATTGAGAGCAACATTGAACCACAGCAGTTCAAAGTGTGGTTCAAGCCTATAAGGCCTGTTGCACTTGAGGACAGCACGCTTACCGTGGAAGTTCCATCTGAGTTTTTCAGAGAGTATCTTGAAGATGCCTATCTGGATATACTTAAAGCGTCGCTGAAAAAGGAACTCGGATCGGCGGCAAAACTTATCTATGTCGTCCGTCCAGTCCAGCAGCAGCCGCCTTTGAGGTATCCGGCTGCACACGGTCAGGCACCTGTCAACAAAACAATTTCAGTAAACACATATACTCCGGCAGCAAATCCCGGTCCTTTTGTATATCCTGGCATACAGAGAGTTCAGGTGAATCCTCAGCTCAATCCTATTTACAATTTCAAGAACCTTGTAATCGGAGAATGTAACAAAATGGGATATACCGCCGGCGAAAGCATTTCTGCGGCTCCTGGCAAAACTCCGTTCAATCCGCTTTTCCTTTTCGGCGGTCCTGGACTTGGAAAGACCCATATCGCCCAGGCCATCGGACTCGCAATCAAGGAAAAGTTCCCTGAACTGGTTGTCCTATACGTACCTGCCAACAGGTTCAAGACACAGTATATGGAGGCAGCCTATACCAAGAACAAGCTTACTGATTTTATGGCCTTCTATATGCAGATGGATGTTCTGATTGTGGATGATATCCAGGATCTTGCCACTGCAACGGGTTCCCAGAATGCCTTCTTCAACATCTTCAACCATCTTCACCAGAACGGCAAACAGTTGATTTTCACTTCAGACCGTCCGCCTGTTGAACTTGAGAACTTTGAGGAGAGGATGGTTTCGAGGTTGAAATGGGGTTTGTCGGTAGAGCTAGGCAAGCCTGATTACAATACAAGACTCGAAATGCTCAAAGCCAGGGCATTCCGCGAGGGTGTCAGGGACCAGATTTCCGATGATGTATTCATTTATCTTGCGTCACGAATCACGACCAATTTCCGCGAACTTGAGGGTGCGTTGATTTCTCTCATTGCCAATGCGACATTGGCTCATAAGGAGATTACCGTGGAACTCGCAGAAGAGATAACTGACAAACTCGTAGGAGAGCAGAAGGTTGAGATCACTATTGAAAGCGTAAGCAAGGCTGTTTGTGATTACTTCAATATTTCCAAGGAGCAGTTCCTTTCCAAGACACGTAAAAGGCAGATTGTCCAGGCAAGGCAGATTGCAATGTATATGTCACGCAATCTTATCAACTGTTCACTTTCTCTGATTGGTTCTTCAATCGGTGGAAAGGACCACGCAACTGTTCTCCACGCCTGTTCGACTGTATCCGATCTGATGTCAACAGACAGGACTTTCAAGCAATATGTGACCGACATCGAGAAGATACTCGTAACGGTCAAGAGATAATTTCAACTATGAATTCCGAGAATGTACTTTCCTTTTTCAAGGAAATCACCAAGATTCCAAGGGAATCAGGGCACGAAGAGCATATTATTGCCTATCTCCAGAACTTCGCCAAAGAACGTGGTCTGGAATGTAAGACTGACAAAGCAGGTAATGTCCTGATAATCAAGGAGGCAGCAGCCGGATGCGAGAGTATTCCGGCTATTGTGCTTCAAAGCCACTCTGATATGGTCTGTGAAAAGCGTTCCGGTGTGGAACACGATTTTGCAAAGGATCCTATCAGATACATAATTGAAAACGGGTGGATGATCGCGCCTGACACAACCCTCGGCGCGGACTGCGGAATAGGAATAGCGGCTGAACTCGCTCTTCTGGACTCAGACCTTCCGCTCGGCAGGCTGGAATGTCTGTTTACCACTTCCGAGGAAACAGGTCTTGACGGAGCGATGGCACTTGAAAGCGGATTCTTTAGCGGGAAGGTGCTGTTGAACCTGGATTCAGAAGACGAGGGCGAAATCTTTGTCGGATGTGCCGGTGGCCTGGACACTACAGCTACATTCAGCTATACCACAGAGGCTGTTCAGGATGATTTTAAATTCGAGGAAATCTATATCAAGGATGCCATCGGAGGACATAGCGGAGACGACATCAATAAAGGAAGAGCAAATGCTGTCCAGCTTCTTGGACGCTTCCTATACAGCATACTCGAGTATGACTGGCAGCTTGTAAGCATCGATGGCGGCAACAAGAGGAACGCAATTGCTCGCGAATCAAAGGCTGTGATTGCAGCTGAAGAAGACACCTTGGATGTAATAAACGAGAAACTAGAAGAATTCTTCGCCCAGGTCAGGGAAGAGTACGGACATATCGAGAAGGATATCAAGGTCGGTTGGAATGAGGCAGAACCGTCAGCAGATGCAATTGATGAAAGCACAACCTGGAATCTGGTAACAGCTCTTTGTGCCTCACCTCATGGAGTACTTGCAATGAGCCAGGAAATTGAAAACTTTGTAGAGACATCCACAAACCTGGCTTCTGTGAAGATGCTTGAAAAAGGTGTCATCCGAATCGGTTCCAGCCAAAGAAGTTGTATCACTGCTGCCCGTAGGGCCGCTGCCGCCAAGATGGAAGCGTGCTTTGCACTGGCAGGAGCTCACGTTACCCACGAAAGCGAATATCCGGGTTGGGCTCCAGCAGCAGTTTCTCCAATCAGAGATGCCTGCGTAGCCTCTTACAAGAAACTTTTCGGCGTAGAGCCAAAAGTCAAAGCAATTCACGCCGGACTTGAATGCGGTCTGTTCACTGAGAAATTCCCGGGATTGGATATGGTGTCATTCGGACCTACACTCAGAGGGGTTCATGCACCTGGAGAAAAACTCGACCTAGCTTCTCTCGATAAATTCGTGGCATTGCTGGTAGATGTGGTAGTCAATTTCAAATAATGAATATCTATATTCCTGAACGTTTTTTCTGAAAAATATATGGTACAGATTGCCCCGTCAATGCTTTCAGCTGATTTTCTCCATCTTCAAAAAGATGTGGAAATGGTGAACGAATATGCAGATCTGTTTCACTTGGACATTATGGATGGGGTTTTTGTCCCAAACCTTTCATACGGATTCCCGATTGTCGAAGCTATTGCAAAGAGTGCACGCAAGCCCCTTGATGTGCACCTTATGATTGTCAGTCCTGAAAAGTATATAGAAAGATTCGCCAAGGCTGGGGCAGATATGATTTCATTCCATCTGAATGCCACTGAGAATCCGTCAATGGTACTGTCACAGATAAGGTCGCTAGGTCTCAAGGCAGGTCTCGCAATCAATCCTGATATAGAAGTAGAAAGCCTGTTCCCTTATCTGGAACAGGTTGACTATATTCTACTTATGTCTGTTTTCGCAGGTTTCGGAGGTCAGAAATTCATTGAAACCACCTATGAAAGAGTCCGTACTCTCAAAAATGAGCTGGACTCGCGAGGAATTAATATTCCTATTGAAGTCGATGGGGGAGTATCCCCGACCAACGCCCCGGCTCTGAGGCAGAGTGGAGTTGAAATCCTGGTTGCAGGAAGCGCAGTGTTCAAATCATCGAATCCAGCTGCCACAATCGCATCGATGAGGGCATAGAACTGCCTCAAAATCAAATAACCCAGGCAATCTCCTTAAACCCGAATTCCCTTATTGTCGAATCCTTCATCTCCACGACAAGTTCTCCCTTGTCGTTAATTCCACGAGCAATCCCTGTGAATGAAGCTTCTGGAAGAGGGTTATTTTCATTATTGATAATGCCAACAGGACCGGAAAGATGCCCGCCCGGTATTTTAGTATAGTCTATGAATACTGACTCCACATCCTTCCGCCACATCTGTGACAAGTATAGATGTGTCAGTTTCCCTAAACCTCCATTGATATGAAGATATCTGCTGCGATAGCTTTCAAAAATGGACAGGAACTCATCCAGAAGGGGTTTGAGTTGGAATGAACTGCCTGTTTCGATTGCCATCGAAGTGGGATTGGGGACATTGTCAGGGAAGATTTTCTGGTTTACGTTTATTCCGATTCCAACAATGCTCGTACTGAGCCATTGCTCTCTTATGCTGTTTTCTATCAGCATCCCGCATATCTTCCTATTGCCTACATAGATGTCGTTAGGCCACTTGATTGCCGCCTCGATGCCGTGAATGGAAAGAAAGTCCAGAACGGAAAGTGAAGCCATCTGGCTGATGGCAAATTGGTCATATGCCTGAAGTGAATGCGTGAGTCCATCCTCAAACTTGAGGACAATGCTGAAGGTAAGGTTCTCTCCCGGGGTTGAAGACCACGTATTTCCCCTCTGTCCACGACCGTTTGTCTGGTTCAAAGTTGCCAATACTGACAAATTGTCAATACTGGCAATTCGTCTTCGTGCCTCTGAATTGGTTGAATCAACACTTTCCAACCATAAAATGCTACTGCTGCTTGTCATGGTGCGGATTTTGATTATCTTTGCAAGATTGTTAATACAAATATATAACTTTATAACGAATGGACAATACAGAACTTAAGGTCATTGCAGATGCGATGCTCGAGAAGAAAGGTCAGAGGGTCGTATCTCTTGATTTGAGACCGATAGGTACAGCCATATCAGACTATTTTATCGTATGCAATGCTGATTCAACCACCAATGTGGTGGCAATTGCCGACAATATTGAAGACAGGATGATTGAAAAGTGCGGAATCAAGGTTACCCGCACACAGGGCAAGGAAAATGCATTTTGGGTAATAATGGATTATGGTCACATTGTAGTACATATCTTCCAGACTCCGTACAGAGACTTTTACCGCTTGGAGGATTTGTGGGCAGATGCCCCTGAAACAGTCTATAAGGACGAAGAATAGCAATAATTGAAATATGGCAGATAAAGATAAAAAGAAAGGAATACGTGTATCTATTGGACTTTCCTGGATATACATACCCCTGTTGTTGGGAATTATTTGGATGTTGTTCAATCCTTCAGGAGGAAATCCTCAGAAGGAAGAGTGGGAAGATGTGAAGGAGCAATGGCTTGCCTGTGACATCAAAGAGATAACATTCATCAGAAACGAATACGAGGGTCACGTTACAATCAAACCTGACAAACTTCATAAGTACGAAGCTGCTTTTGCGGGTAAGGTGCCAAAGAAGTCTCCCCATTTTGTTTTCCTTGTTTCAGGCAGTTTCAATGCAGAGGAGATGTTTGCTGAATTGAACTCGCAGATTCCTGAAAATCAGAAGGTTAAGGTCATCATTGAAAATAAGGAGAATTATTGGGGGATGCTTGAGTGGCTGATATTCCCGCTTCTTCTGGTGCTGATGTGGGTATTTATGTTCCGCAATATGAACAGGAATATGGGTGGCGCCCAAGGCGGTCCGGGAGGCATTTTCGGCGTTGGTAAGTCAACTGGCAAACTAGCGGAGAAAAACAGCATCAAGGTAACGTTCAAGGATGTTGCCGGATTGTACGGCGCAAAGGAAGAAGTCGTGGAGATTGTAGATTTCCTCAAGAATCCGAAGAAATATACGGCCCTTGGTGGCAAGATTCCTAAAGGTGCCCTCCTTGTGGGCCCTCCAGGTACAGGAAAGACCCTTCTAGCCAAGGCTGTTGCCGGCGAAGCGGACGTTCCGTTCTTCTCCATATCCGGCTCTGATTTCGTAGAAATGTTCGTAGGTGTGGGTGCTTCAAGAGTCAGAGACCTGTTCCGTCAGGCAAAGGAAAAGGCGCCTTGCATAGTGTTCATCGACGAGATTGACGCTGTCGGTAGAGCAAGAAGCAAGAATGGAGGGTTCTCTTCAAATGATGAGAGAGAAAACACTCTGAATCAACTACTTACAGAAATGGATGGCTTTGATTCGAACTCCGGAGTCATCATCCTGGCTGCAACTAACAGGGCAGACATTCTTGATAAAGCTCTTCTAAGGGCAGGACGTTTCGACCGTCAGATTCATGTGGAACTTCCGGACCTTAAAGAGAGGGCTGAAATCTTCCAGGTACACCTAAAAGGGCTTCATCTTGCAGAGGATTTCGATTTGGATTTCCTTGCCAAGCACACGCCTGGCTTCTCCGGAGCAGACATTGCCAATGTATGCAATGAAGCGGCTCTGACAGCAGCGCGCAAAGGGAAAACTGCAATTGACAAACAGGATTTCCTTGACTCTGTGGACAGAATCATAGGAGGACTCGAGAAAAAATCCAAGATAATTACTCCTCAGGAGAAGAAGTCTATAGCCCATCACGAAGCCGGACACGCTACGGTCAGCTGGCTCCTCCCTAACGCAAATCCGCTCTTCAAGGTCACAATAGTTCCGAGAGGACAGTCTCTTGGTGCGGCATGGTACCTTCCGGAAGAAAGGCAACTTGTTACCAAGGCTCAGATGATGGACGAAATGTGCTCTCTCATCGGTGGTAGAGTGGCTGAGGAGATTGTCAATGGTGAACCGTCCACAGGTGCGTTAAACGACCTGGAAAGGCTTACAAGGATGGCTTATGGGATGGTAACATATTATGGTATGAGTGAAAAAATAGGAAATCTTTCATTCTATGACTCTACCGGTTCCCGTGGCTATGAACTTACCAAACCTTACAGCGAGAAAACTGCTGAGATGATAGACCAGGAAGTAAAGGACTTGATCAACAAGGTTCACGACAAGACTATGAAGATTCTTCAGGACAATAAAGAAGGATTTCTTCAACTTGCTGCACTTTTATTGGAGAAAGAAGTTATCTTTGCAGATGATCTTGAACGTATCTTCGGTCCGCGCGTCGGCTCGGAGAATGTAACGACTTATGAATAACTTATTTAAGAGAACTATATCCGGTCTCGGATTTATGGCAATAATGCTGGCATCGCTCCTTATTAACAAATATGTTTATGGAGGAGTGATGCTCTTCGCTTTAATAGTAATGATTTATGAATTCCTGCGGATGACCTGCGGGACTCAGTACAAATATTCGCAGATTCTGGCAATTGTTGCCGGAGCCTTCATTTTTCTGATGACCTTCCTATACAAGGGATTCCATATCCCGGGGAGGCTTGTCATCCTGTGCTTTGTCCCTGTCTTCATACTGATGATTAATTCCTTGTACGTCAAGGACAAGACAAGTTTCGGGAAATTCGCATCTCTCTATACAGCAATCCTTTACATTGCCATTCCTTGGGCAATAATGTGCTTTACTGTCCTAGACCAGGATGGAAATTTTGACGGAAGGATGCTCTTGAGTTTCTTTGCCATCATTTGGGGGTCCGATGTAGGTGCGTATGTTTTCGGAATCAGCCTTGGACAGAAATATGGAAAAAAACTCTTTCCGTCCATTTCTCCGAAGAAGTCCTGGATTGGTTTCTGGGGCGGAATGCTTACGGCTGTTATTGTTGCTGTCATCCTCCAATTGACCGGGGTCTTCCCTGTAAGTATGGTTCACGCAATAGTCTTGTCTCTGCTTATGGACGTTGCAGGAGTTTACGGAGACCTGATAGAGTCACAATGGAAAAGATATACGGAAGTTAAGGATTCCGGCATCATCATTCCTGGACACGGAGGAATGCTGGACCGCTTTGACAGTGCTTTGATGGCAATTCCTACTGGTGTCATATATCTTGTATTGTTTAACTTAATCTAATAATTCAATATGTCGATTCACAAAGACTGTTATTCTACCATAGGAATAGTTTGGGCTGTAGGATTAATCCTGGCAGGCCTGCTGCTGTTCTTCCTTCCTGTACTTGTAATCACCATTCCTCTGTGCATCCTGATTTTCGCAGTTATGTTGTTCATACTTTTCTTTTTCAGGGTTCCGCAAAGAAATGTGGTTGAAGGTGAAAACGTGGTTACATCTGTCGCAGACGGGAAAGTGGTAGTAATTGACAAGGTTTATGAACCGGAATATTTCAAGGGAGAATGTCTCCAGGTATCTGTATATATGAATTTCTTCAATGTCCACGCAAACTTCTGGCCGATAAGCGGAGAAGTAACATACTACAAATACCATCCTGGAAAATATATGCTGGCCTTCCTCCCGAAAGCGTCAGAGTTGAACGAGCATTCGTCTGTCGGCATCAGAAGTGCCTATGGAGACGTATTTTTCAAACAGCTTGCCGGTACCTTTGCCAGAAGGATTGTCACGGATGCGGTCCCGGGGGAGAAGGAAGTTAAGGGAGAACTATGCGGAATTATCAAATTCGGTTCAAGGATTGATATGTATCTGCCCTTGAATACCGATATAAAAGTCAGTCTCAACCAAAAAGTAAAAGCGTGTGAGACTGTTATTGCTGAACTTCGTAAATAATTATGGAAGAACAACTTATATATATCTTTATGTTCGCCTCAATCGCCGTTTCAGCATTATGCTCGGTGTTGGAGGCGACACTTTTGTCCACTCCTCTTTCCTATATTACCGGACTTGAGGACCAGGGCGTAAAGGGAGCAAAGAGATTAAAGCGACTTAAGCAGAATACGGAGAGGCCTATCGCTGCCATTCTCTGCATCAATACCATTGCAAATACTGTAGGAGCCTCACTGGTCGGCTCTCTTGTAATGAAGGTATATGGCAATACACTTGTCGGCATTTTTTCTGCCATCTTTACCTTGCTGATACTGGTCTTTGCCGAAATCCTCCCGAAAACAATCGGTTCTTCATATTGGCGCCGCCTTGCAATTCCGGCTTCCAGCATCATCAATGTAATGATTATCATTGTATTCCCGATAGTTTGGGTAATGGAGAAAGTCACACGCATAATATCCTCACACTCAGACCAGGTTAGCGTAAGCAGGGAAGACATATCGGCTATGGTAAGCGTTGCCACTGAGGAGGAAGTTATCGAGAAAGATGAGAAGAAGATGATACAGAACCTTCTCAAACTGGACCAGATAACAGCTCACGAAATAATGACTCCGAGTGTAGTCGTGGAGGTGGCAGATGGAAATATGACAGCCAAAGAACTGTACGAACAGGATCTGACCCATTCCAGGATACCGGTTTGCGATGCGGAAAACGACGATTATGTCATTGGATATGTTCTTCGCCAGACAATCCTGGAAAAGATGGCAGAGGACAAGTTCGATGCAAAACTAAAGGATATCGCAAGACCGATTCTGTCATTCCAGGAAAATGAATCTGTAGGTAAGATCTGGGAAAAACTCCTTGAAAAGAAGGAACACATATCCATCATCATAGATGAATACGGTACCTTCCGAGGTATAGTCACAATGGAAGACGTCATAGAGACAATGCTCGGTCAGGAAATTGTGGATGAAACCGATGAAGTAGTTGATATGCAGGAACTTGCGAAGGAACAATGGGAAGAAGCCCAGAAGGATATTCTCAAGGCTGACTGACCTGCTTCTCGCCTTCAATCAACTCCAACAATCTGTCGATGGCCTCCTTGTCCGGAATATGCTTCATCACCGGAGTTTTGCCTTTGTAGATGGTAACCTTTCCGCCACCTTCTCCAACATATCCCCAGTCAGCATCCGCCATCTCACCCGGACCGTTGACAATACATCCCATAACAGCAATCACGAGTCCTTTCAAGTGGGAAGTCCTCTCCTTTACCTGGTTGAATGTTTCCTCAAGGTTGTACATCGTGCGTCCACAACCTGGGCAGGCAATGTATTCTGGTCTGTAAAACCGCCTTCGTGCAGCCTGCATCAGTTCATCGGACAAATAATTGGAATATTCCTTGTCCAATTCGACAGTATGGCCATCCTGAATATAACTTCCCTGTATTTCCACCTCATCCAGTTTTTTGTCCAGGAGCCTCTTGCCGAAATCACAGGCAAAATCCAACACAAGCCTCTCCTTGGAAGGAGCTTCATAAACTGCAACTGCCTTACGACCGTTGACAGAAAGCGAAACCATAGACGAATGTATCCTGTGACCATATCTATCTGAAAGATATTTTGCTACTGGAATTTCATTTTCAGGCGGTTCAGTTAGGGAAACCCTGACTGTATCACCTATGCCCTCTGAAAGCAGGGCAGAAATGCCTGTACAGGACTTGATACGGCCTTGGTCTGCATTGCCGGCTTCAGTTACTCCAACGTGCAGAGGAAAAACGACTCCATCTTCCTGCATCTGCTTGTGTAACAATCGATAAGCCTCTGTCATAACATAAGTGTTACTAGCTTTCAATGATATTACAACATTCTTAAAATCCTCTTCCAGACACATTTTTATCCATTCGCACGCAGCTTCTTTCATCGCAAGGGGAGTGTTGCCGTAGAGAGTGGTGATTCGCTCACCTAGTGAACCGTGGTTGAGTCCGATACGGATTGCTGTCCCGTGTTCGCGGCATACCTTCACGAGTCTTGAAAACTGCTCCCTGGCCTTCTGGTGGTCCTTGTGAAAATTGCCCGGATTAATTCTGACTTTCTCCACTACTTTAGCAGCCTCTATTGCGATTTCCGAAGAAAAATGCACGTCTGCAACCAGCGGGACATTAATTCCTCGCCCCCTAAGAATGGATTTTATCTTTGCAAGGTCCTTCACCTGATCCAGGGTAGGAACGGTAAGACGAATCATTTCAGCACCGGCTTCGTAGAGCCTGATACATTGCTCCACTGAAGCATCTATGTCAGAAGTATGCGTATTGCACATCGATTGAACCACTATCGGGGCACCCCCACCGATAATAAGGTCACCTACTTTCACTTGTATCGTTTCCATATGATTCTACTTGTTCTTTTGCCATTTTCTTGATTTGATGCCTGCTCATTCCAGTCCTTTTTGTAAGCTGAAAATGAAGTCCTGCGGATATGACTATATTGGACGGATAGGCAAATCTGTAATAATACTTGCTTGCATAGTCCGGCTGGTATAGAGATGAGAGGGAATGCTTGTACATAGCCTCAATGTGGATTTCTACCGGATCGAACATGAAACCGAATCCGACACCGCCTTTTATGCCGAAATCAAACCTGTTATCTGTAGGAAGGAATGAATTGGCAACCTCTGCCGACACGTGTCCTGTTTTTCCCGGGAAACGTTGAATGTTAAGGCGGTATCCTGCGAAACAACCGAGATTGACCATTATTTTCATCTTCCAGAAATCAATGTGCATATGCGCAAGAACCGGCAATTCCACTATCTCCATCAAGGCTTTCTCTGCTCCTTGCACGGTATAGGTATAGTCAGACTCCTTGTTGTATGTGAACTGATAGCCTTCACGTCCGTAAAACAGACCTACCTGAAAACCGAAATATGGCATATAACCGAACATCTTACCGTATTTGGTGTAGGTGATGCCGAAATTATATGGAATGAAGACAAGGTCCTGTTTCTGTGACGGATTCCATATGACCTGACTCAATCCGACGCCATACTGTACACCAAGCAGGGAATAGTCATTGATGGCTTTCTTCTTGTCCAGCCTGAGAGTATCCAGAAAAGCATCTGTCAAAGTATCCGTAGTGACGACAAGATGGACAGAATCCTCCAAGTGA
>CAMBRR010000052.1 GCA_945870315.1 uncultured Bacteroidales bacterium | reverse complement strand
GGACTGCAAAGATACACCCTTTTTCCTTTCCTGCAAACTTTTTTTGAAAAATTTTCGTTTTCCTGAATCAGATATTTGATTTGAACCCCGGGAATATTTTTGATGAATGTTTGTGGAAGTATTCGATTTACCTATATATATAATTCGATGTACCTATATATATAATAGAATACATTCATCATTCAGTCCAATCTGAGAGATTTCCAACCATTTTCCAGATATTTTTAATAAATTTGTCGGTTACTTCAAGTAATTTATTTTATGGACAAGAAAGTTGTAATTATTCCGACTTATAACGAGAAGGAAAACATTGAAGCCATCATAAGGAAAGTATTTTCAATAGAAGGAGAATACCACATCCTGGTAATTGAAGACGGTTCTCCCGACGGCACTGCCGATATCGTCAGAAAACTGCAGGAGGAATTTCCGCATAGACTCTTTATGATTGAGAGAAAGGGGAAGCTCGGATTGGGAACAGCCTATATTACCGGCTTCAAATGGTCTGTGGAAAAAGGATATGACTATATTTTCGAGATGGACGCTGATTTCTCGCACAATCCGGATGATTTGCCTAGACTCTACAAGGCCTGTGCTGATGACGGAGCAGACTTGGCTATAGGTTCGAGGTACTGCAATGGAATAAGCGTCATCAACTGGCCGATTGGAAGGGTGATAATGTCCTATTATGCATCTGTTTATGTAAGGACAGTGCTTGGAATGGACGTATATGACTGCACGGCAGGTTTTAAGTGCTACCGTCGCAAAGTGCTGGAAACCATAGATTTGGACAAAGTTCAGATGAAAGGATACGGATTCCAGATAGAGATGAAATATTCCACATTCAAACTGGGGTTCAAGATTAAGGAAGTGCCTATTATCTTCGTGGACAGGACCTTGGGCACATCCAAGATGAGCAGCGGCATCTTCGGGGAAGCCTTCTGGGGCGTATTGAAATTGAAATTCAGGAAAATAAAACCAAGGAGATAATATGCTTCTCATCCACAAAGGCACGATTATAACTTCAGAGAAGGTTCAGGCAGGTTCAATTCTCATCGACGGGGAGAGGATTTCGAATATAGTTTATGATGATGACCCGCAATATGCGATTCTTGAGACAAGCCTCAGGCAAAGGCATCCTGATTTGGAAATCCGCAATATTGAAGGGTTGTATGTAATTGCAGGAGGGATTGACCCCCACGTGCATTTCCGGGATCCGGGACTGACAAACAAGGCAGATATGAGTACGGAATCCAGGGCAGCAGCTGCAGGAGGAATCACAACCGTAATTGATATGCCCAATACGAGGCCGGCAACAGTTGACGCCGGGACACTCCGTCAGAAAAAAGAGATTGCCAAGGAGAAATCTCTCATCAATATTCTGTTTCACCTGGGAGTGACAAATACAAATGTTCCTGAAATAAAGAAACTTATCTCGCAGAAAGACGAGGAAACAGGGGTAGGACCGGAAGATTTTGCAGGTCTGAAAGTGTTTATGGGTTCCTCTACTGGCAATATGCTGGTGGATGATGCTGATGCGTTGGATAATGTATTCTCCATAACAGGCAAGAACATTCTGGTCCACTGCGAGGATGAGCAGACAATCAAGGAAAATCTGAAAAAAGCTGTGGAGCAATATGGTGAGGATATCCCATGGGAAGAACATTCCCGGATACGGAGCAGAAGAGCCTGCATCAAATCCAGCATTGCAGCTCTTGAAAAGGCCATATCGCATCACACAAGGCTCACACTTTGCCACATTTCCACAAAAGAAGAAGTCGAGATGGTGCGTGCAGCCAAACTGAGCAATCCAGAGATAACAGCCGAGACGTCTTGCAACTACCTGTGGTTCAGCGATGAAGACTACGAAAGGCTTGGCAGTAGAATCAAATGTAATCCGTCCATCAAGACTGCCGCCGACAGACAGGCGCTGAGGGACGCCCTCGC
The DNA here is from genome assembly GCA_945870315.1 of uncultured Bacteroidales bacterium. GTDB lineage: Bacteria > Bacteroidota > Bacteroidia > Bacteroidales > UBA932 > Cryptobacteroides. Next base: position 11,159 of record CAMBRR010000052.1, on the reverse strand, counting down.
CAACGGAGTGATTGACATCATCGCGTCCGACCACGCGCCCCACCTTCTTTCAGAAAAGACAGGCAACTACAGGGATGTCCCTTCCGGAATCCCGTCCATCCAGCACAGCCTCCAGGTTCTGCTGAGCGTTGCCGAGCAGGAGGAAATTCCACTTGAAAGAATCGCATCAGTCTGGTCAGAAAAAGCAGCAGACATATATGGTCTGGAAAGGGGGAAAATCCGCCGAGGCTGGTATGCCGACCTAGTCGTTTTCGATCCGAAGGCGGAACATACCGTAACTGAAGACGAACTGAAGTACAAATGCGGATGGAGCCCGTATGTGGGCGAGAAGCTCAAGGGGAAAATACGCACTGTATATCTTGCAGGAAAGCCAATAGTAGATAACGTCTTGTAAATGAAAGCATTATGAAGAATAAGGGAAGATTGGACAAAACGTTGGTATATCTGGTCTCAACTCTGGCCATCACGCTTTGGGGAATGTCGTACATTTGGACCGACAAGCTCATAGCCCTCGGCATACCCATATTCTACTTTGTCTTCGTCAGGATTTTTCTTGCCGGAATCATATTGCTTATTTTCAACGTATTAAGTGGAAAGATAGTTCCAATAAGGAAGAAAGATATCCCAATTTTCCTGCTGCTGGCCCTTTGCGAACCATTCATATATTTTATTTTCGAGACCTACGGACTGAAGGAAACCGGTTCTCCAACAATCAGCGCAATGGTAATCGCAACCATTCCTATCTTCTCCATTGCCGCAGGACTGTTTTTCTTTAAAGAAAAAATCAACGGAGTCAACATCTTGGGAATTCTGCTTTCGTTGGTGGGAATAGTGATGGTTGCAATGGCAAAAGGTGAATTGGGCGAGCATTTCGTCTTGGGCATCATCTTCCTGCTGATTGCAGTTATCTCAGAGGTAGGGCACGCTTCCATAACGAAAAGATTGGCAGAAAGCTATGAAAGTCAGGTAATTGTGATGTATCAATTCCTTATAGGAAGTGCCTATTATCTACCGTTTCTTATCTGGAAAGGACTGGGAAGTTTCGATGCAAGTCTGTATTTCAGTTGGGATGTGCTCTATCCTATCCTTTGTCTGTCTATCCTATGTTCAAGCCTCGCATTCTCTCTTTGGGTAAGTACCATCAAGAGTCTAGGAGTAGCCAAGTCAAGCATATTCTCCGCTTTGATACCTGTTGCTGCAGCTCTGGTAGCATGGGTTATCGGACACGAATACCTCAATACCCGCCAGTGGGCTGGAATTGCTCTTTCCACAGTCGGGGTTATCCTCTCTCAATATTCCGCAAAAGCGAGAGCGAAGAAGGCAAGTAAATAAAAGGAATCCCTACTTTATCAGTTTCAGCCCGATACGATCCCTCTCAAGATCTACGTTTACTACAGCAACCTTTATCTTCTGGTGGAGTTTCAGTACCTTGGTTGGATCAGTAAGTCCTTTAACGCCCATTTGGGATATGTGAATCAATCCATTTTGCTTGATTCCGATGTCCACAAAAGCACCGAAGGCTGTTATGTTAGTAACAATTCCAGGCAACTCCATTCCTGCGACAAGATCCTCGATGGTCTTTATATCATGGCAGAATTCAAACTCCTGAGCCTCTGCCCTAGGATCCCTTCCAACCTTGCAAAGCTCTGATATAATGTCATTTATTGTCGGAAGGCCTGCATTGTCATCTACATATCTGGAAGCTTCAATCCTACTGCAGAGCTCGTGATTGCCTATGAGAGCAGCCACTGACACTCCCAGGTCTGAAGCCATACGGTCAACTATATGGTAGGATTCCGGGTGCACGGCTGAATTGTCCAGAGGGTTCGTTGCATCTTGGATACGGAGGAAGCCTGCGCTCTGTTCAAAGGCCTTGGTCCCGAAACGTGGTACAGCCAACAGGTCCTGCCGCGATGCATATGGGCCGTGCTTTGTTCTGTATTCCACGATATTACCGGCCAGAGACGGGCCAATTCCGGATACATAGCTTAGAAGATAGCTGCTCGAAGTATTCAAGTTTACGCCTACGCTGTTGACACAACTCTCCACCGTCTCATCCAGTGCCTCACGAAGCAATCCCTGGTCAACGTCATGCTGATACTGCCCCACTCCAAGGGACTTTGGATCTATCTTCACCAGTTCCGCAAGCGGGTCCATAAGCCGGCGACCAATTGAAACTGCTCCCCTTACAGTCACGTCCTTGTCCGGGAATTCCTCCCTAGCAATTTCAGATGCGGAATATATTGAAGCCCCATCTTCGCTGACAGTAAACACCCTGACACCCTGGGGCAGAGGTACCCTCCTGATGAAATCTTCAGTCTCACGGCTGGCTGTTCCGTTGCCGATTGCGATTGCCTCGATTTCATATTTCGACACCAGCGCGCTCAAAGCCTGTATGGATTTAACCTTCTCATTTACAGGAGGATGCGGGAATATAGCCTCGTGATGCAAGAGATTTCCCTGCCTGTCCAGACAAACGACTTTGCATCCCGTCCTGAATCCAGGGTCGATGGCCAGTACATTCTTCTGGCCCAATGGGGAGGCCATCAAAAGCTGCCTGAGATTCTCGGAAAATATTTTTATAGACTCCACATCTGCCCTGGCTTTGGCAGTCTTGATGACATCATTAGTGATGGAGGGTTCCAGGAGCCTCTTGAAAGCATCGTCAAAAGCCTCAAGCAACTGTTCCCGGAGTGATTCGGAGGGGCGGCGTCCTGAGTGGGTGAAATCATAGAAAAGCTGGTTGACGCACCTTGTCGGGTCCACATCCAAAGATATGTTCACATATCCTTCATCCTCCGCCCTGAGAAGTGCCAGCAGACGGTGTGGAGGAATCTTCTGAAGAGGCTCCTTGACATTGAAGTAGGCTCTGTACTTGGCAGCCTCGGGGCTGTCAGCCTTTTTGGTAGGCTTCGAGCAGATGCATCTTTGCGCAAACCGTCCCCTGAGGGTATCTCTGAAGGAAGCCGTCTCGCTCACCCTTTCGGCTATGATGTCCCGAGCTCCCTGCAAGGCATCCTCCACAGATGGCACCTTGTCGGATAGATAGCGCGCGGCCTCCTTCAGCGGATCATATGCCGCCATCGAGAACATCCTGTCAGCAAGGGGTTCCAGCCCAGCCTCCTTTGCAATAGTTGCCTTTGTGCGTCTTTTCGGACGATATGGGAGGTACAAATCTTCCAACTCCTTGGAATCCACACATTTATCAATCTTTTGCTTCAGGTCGTCAGTCAGGGAGCCGGTCTGCTCGATTGTCTGAAGAATAGTTGCTTTGCGCTTATGGAGCTGGTCGAAGGTCTCCGAAAGATGACGGATTTCTGCAATTGTCACCTCGTCAAGTCCTCCTGTGCGCTCCTTGCGGTAACGGCTGATGAAAGGAATGGTTGCCCCGTCTTCAAAAAGTTTGAGGCAGTTCTCCACCTGCCATATCTTAACACCGATAGCTTCGGCTATGGTTTTGGTATATAGTTCAAGCATACATTGTGAATTAGTCGTGAGAAACCTGCTTGAGCTGATCGCGATAAGCAGAGAAAATTTTAGATTTGGACACGAAGCCCAGATATGTCCTGTCACTATCAATCACAGGAAGATTCCACGCCCCAGTGGTTTCGAATTTGTTCATCACGCTGTCCATCTTTTCATCGATATAGACATAGGCTGGAGCGGATTTCATAAAATTATAGACGTGAAGGGTATCATATTGCTCAACCTTGAACATATCGCGGCGGATATCCTCCAGGGAAACAAAGCCTTGGAAATGGCCCTTGGAATCAATTACCGGGAATATATTCCTATGGGACTTGGAAACCACATCTACAAGTTGTCTCAAGGTTGCATCTATTTCTATGGAATTGAAGTCATTCTCTATCAAGTCATTGGTTTTCAAGAGAGTAAGCACGGCCTGATCACTATCGTGGGTAAGGAGTTCCCCCCTCTTGGCAATACGCTTGGTATAGATGGAATATGGCTCAACCACTCTGGTGAGTCCGAAGGAAACCGTTGAAGTCAGAATCAGGGGAATGAGCAGGTCATAGCCTCCGGAAATCTCGGCAATGAGGAAGATTGCAGTCATCGGGGCCTGCATCACCCCGGCCATAAGACCGGCCATCCCGACAAGCACGAAATTCTGTTCCGGTACCAGTCCGCTGCCTCCGATAAGGTTGATTGTCCTGGATATCACGAAACCGGAAATGGCCCCGATGAAAAGAGTCGGGCCGAAAGTTCCTCCCACTCCGCCTCCTGCATTGGTAAATGACATTGAGAAAACCTTCAGGAGCAGAATCAGGAGGAAGAATACAGGTACTGTCCAGGCCGAATTCATAAAGAAAGAAAGTACAGTCCTGCCTTCCAGATCTATGGTGCCACCGTTGAGAAGTTCGTGGATATATTCATATCCTTCTCCGTAGAGTGGAGGAAAGAGGAAAATCAGAAGTCCCAGACAGAATGCAGACAAGCCCCATCTCAGCAATGGTTTCTGAATGCTCTTTATCTTGTCTTCCAGATAGAGTGTCATCCTTGTGAAATAGACCGAGCACACGGCGCAGAAGAGTCCGAGTATCAGGTAATATGGGATGTTGTGCATCGTGAACGGTGACAGGCTGCATTCAAATGGCAGGGAGTCGCCGAGGAAGATGTAGGATATTACAGTCGCGGAAATCGTGGAAAGCAACAGAGGGAGGATGGAGGACATCGAGATATTGAAAAGCAATATCTCAAGCGTGAATAGCACTCCCGCCAGAGGAGCCTTGAAGATTCCTGCCACAGCCCCGGCTGCTCCACATCCTAGCAGGATAGTCATATTCTTATAGGACAGCCCCATCGCCTTTGCGACATTGGAACCGATGGCCGCTCCCGTATATACAATCGGGGCCTCTGCTCCGACCGAACCTCCGAAACCGATGGTCACTGAGGATGCGATGAGAGAGGACCACATATTGTGAGGCTTAATCTTGGATTCGTTCTTGGATACAGCCAGAAGCACTTTCGTAACACCGTGCCCGATGTTGTCCTTTACTATATAGGTAACGAAAAGCAGGGCGAGGAGCATACCGACTCCCGGATATATGAGGTACAGATAGTTGTATGATTCTCCATCGAACCAAGATGTCAGGGACTTATGGATGGCATCAATCGACAGTTTCAGGGCAACTGCTGCAAGTCCACAGGCTATTCCGACAAAGAGGGAGAGGATAAAAATAGTATCCCTCTCGGAAATCCTGCTGAACAGTTTTCTGAGAGGCTCAAACAACCTCGTATAAACCCATTTCTTCGACATAATCCTGCAAAGTTAATCTTTTCGCGCAATTGTTCAAGGAATATTTTTTGAGGATTACTTAAGAGATTTTGCGGCGGAAAGACCGGCGAGATGACCTGAGGAGAATGCGAAATGGAGATTGTAGCCACCGGTGTCGGCATCCATATCCAGGACTTCCCCGGCGAAATACAAGCCTGGTACGAGCTTGGACTCAAGCGTCTTGGAATTGACCTCATCCAGACTCACGCCTCCATTGGTTACGACACATCTCTCATAGCCGACATAGCCTGCAATATCCATTCTCCAGTTTTTCAGGTCGCGGGAAAGCCTTTTATGGTCCGTGCCCGGAAAGTCCGCAAGGAATGGCTTTACAAGGGCGGACGGCATCAATCGCCCAAGAAGAACCAAGAGTCTGTCCCGATAATGTCTGTTTCGGAATTTCGGATTTTTGGAAATGTCATCAAACAGGGCGGAAATTCTGCTTTGAAGCGGCTCTGCTGAAACCGCAGGCTTGAGGTCAATAACAATTCCCACCTTCGAGCCGGAGGATATGGCAGATACGCATCTTCGGCTTATTTTAAAGCCAATGGGTCCTTCCAGTCCGCCGTCAGTGAAATCAATGTCACCGAATTCATCCTGGGCAGGATTGCCGTCTATCATAAGTGTAAGAGATATATTCTTGAGAGAGATTCCGTTCAACATACGGCCATATTCAGAAAGCGGAGTTTCCCGGCTGATATGTCCGGAGCCATCCTTATACCCTTTGGGAACTATGGCTGTCAGGGAAGGTAGTTGTGGTCGCACAGTGTGCCCCAAGGCAGAAGCCCACCTGTAGCCATCGCCGGTGGAACCTGTAAGAGGATAGGACAATCCCCCTGTTGTAACAATCAGCCTGGTGCAAGTCCATCGTGAACCGTCTTTGCAAGAAAGCACGAAGATGTCGTTTTCCCTCTGAATGTCATCAACTTCCGTCGAGCAGAACAGGTCAGCTGAAGAGGCAGCCCTGACCAGGGTATCTACAACATCGCAAGCTTTGCCGGAAGAAGGGAAAACCCTGTCACCTCTCTCCACAACGCTTTCCAGCCCATTCTCCTTAAACAATTCCACAAGATTCTCAGGAGTAAGCGCATAGAATGAATGTTTTGCAAAGGCAGCTTTAGGGTGAAGGTGCTCTGAGAATTCAGACCAGGATTTCATATTGGTAAAATTGCATCTACCCTTCCCCGTTATCATCACCTTCCTGGCCGGTCTTGGCATTTTCTCCAGCACAGCCACCCTTGAGTTACCGGCAGAAGCAGAGGCAGCGGCTGCAAGTCCAGCCGCGCCCGCACCGATAATGATTATGTCATAATTATGATTATCCATAAAATGGTAACAAAATCCAATTTTTTGTCTATATTTGCAGTCCTTTCCGATTTTTGAATCGAGAAAGAGTTATGTTGCCAGTTTAGCTTAGTTGGTAGAGCATCGCATTCGTAACGCGAAGGTCGTGGGTTCGAATCCCATAGCTGGCTCAAAATCATTCACTTATGGTCCCGGACCCAATCAGGTCTACGGATGTATCCTCAACAGAAACTTCACAATTGTCCTCAATAGGGATGTACCAGGCGGCAAACTGCCCCGGTGTGATTCCTCTTTGCGGCTTGTCAAACAGGATGTAAAGTCCTCCCTCTCGGCATATGAGGGTTGCATCCTGAAGAGGCTGGCGGTACCTTATCCTCACTCTGTAGCGGCGTATCTGTCCCGGAACCATCGCATCGGAAGGATTGGTCCAATGCACCTTGTCAGCTTCTATCTTGAGACACCTTCGCGAGAGGCCCTTGTGGGTGTGACCCTCCCCGACATATATCCTGTTGGAAGCGATGTCGGTAGATATTACAAAAACGGAATCCTTGTGTCCCCCGACATTCAGTCCCTTCCTCTGGCCGATAGTATAAAACTGGGCTCCATCGTGAATGCCGATGATTTTTCCATAGGGGTTATCCTTGTATCTGGTTTTCCGTATATGCTTCTTGCCGCTGCGATAAACCTCCTTGACAAACTCCAGGTCATAGTGCAAAGGTCTTGCAAGGAGATCAAGAGAATCGTCAGAAAGAGAGGCCACCTTGTCCAAATCAAACGGAGAAACAGTAACTACGGATGAAGGGGACTTGTCCTCGGATACATATTCTGTTATCATCTGCAATGATGACGGATCTAAGGAAATACCTGAAAGCACGTCCACAATCTCCTTATACTGAGGGCTTTCCTGGTACCAGGAATCGTAAACTTCTACAATATCCCCTTCGTGAGGCAGGAGTTTCTGCTGCAGAAAAGTGGGAAGATCCACCTTGCCGACAAAACAAATGCCCTGAGAGTCCTTCTTCAAAGCAGATGGCAAATCAGCCTCGCTGGCTATCCTTCGGACCTCGCTCTTGAGAAGATGCCCGATTGGAAACATAGCGCGGGAGAGTTGTTCTTGTGAAAGCTGGCAAAGAAAATAACTCTGGTCCTTCCCCGGATCGGCTCCGGCCAACAAATGGAAGACAGTATGCTCACTTGAGTCATCTCCGGGAACCACTTCCTCAATTTTCCGGCAATAATGCCCGGTTGCAACATAGTCAGCGCCAAGAGATATGGCACATTTCAGGAAAGCGTCAAATTTGATTTCACGGTTGCAAAGCACGTCCGGATTGGGAGTGCGGCCTGCACTATATTCATCGAACATATAATCCACCACTCTCTGCCTGTATTCCTTACTCAAATCCACAAAATAAAAAGGAATACCAATCTTTCTGGCAACCATTTCAGCCACGAAACGGTCCTCCTCCCATTCGCATTCCCCGTGGAGTGTGGTGGAGGCGTCGTGCCAATTCTGCATAAAAAGTCCGAAGACATCATAGCCCTGTTTTTTGAGCAGATAGGCAGCGACACTGGAATCAACACCGCCCGACAATCCGACACAAATTTTGATATTATGGTTGAAAGTATTCATTATTAAACTGAAAAAGTTTATATTTGTGAACTTTGCACGGGGGCAAAGTTAATTTAATTGATTTGTTATGACAAACAAAGAGATAAAAATTGCATTCACGGAGTACGCCGGCGCCGCTGAAATGGAAGCGGAAGACAGAACTCTTGTAGAGAAAGCAATTGAAGCCACAAAACACTCATACGCGCCATATTCCAATTTCAATGTCGGGGCAGCATTACTGCTGGACAACGGAGAAATAGTCACAGGTTCAAATCAGGAAAATGCCGCCTATCCTTCAGGTCTATGCGCAGAAAGGACTGCAATGTTCTATGCAAGTTCACAATACCCTCAACACGCCATCTTGAAAATTGCCATAGCAGCTACCCAGGGAGGCGTCCTGTGCGGCAATCCTGCCACCCCTTGCGGTTCCTGCCGTCAAGTAATGGCACAATATCAACTCCGCGGCGGTAAACCGATGCAAATCATTCTGGCCGGAAGCGAGAAAATATTGAAATTTGAAAAAGTGGATGACCTGCTGCCTTTGATTTTCGACAGCATCTAGCCCTCCGCCACAATCAACCTTCCTTCACTTCTGTCCCAAAGGCATCCTTCAACACATCAAAGAGTTTGTTTGGAAGCCGTCCGCTTTCGTATTGCTCGACAAGCGGCAATTGTCTGTGACAGTCAAAACCGGCATAGAAATACATATCCTTCTCCAACAGCCACATAGCCTTGCTACGGGCAGTCTCACCATAGTATCCCAGCAACGAAGGCAGATTAAGCTGGAACTTTACACCCATATTGAAGAGCCTCTCATAAGCAGGTCCCTCCAGGTAACGGTATCTCTCAGGATGAGCGAAGACGGGACTATACCCGGCAGCAATCACATCCTTGAAGATTGAATAGACATTGGAGGGTGGATTCCAAGTAGAAGTCTCCATAAGGAGGAAATCATCCTCATATGTAAGCAAATCCCTCTGATGGAACCTCTCGAAGAAAAGACTGTCTATCATATATTCGGCTGCAAGATGCAACCTTATCGTACCGTGATAGTTATCACAAAGTTGAGCAAACCTGGCCTTCAAATCTTCGGTCGTATTGGGATAGTCCTCCATTATGTGAGGGGTGCACCATAAATCCCTGACACCAACTTTTTCCATAACAGAAAGGATTGAGAGGGACTCCTCCAAAGAACGAGAACCGTCATCAACCCCGTAAAGAACGTGGCTGTGACGGTCTGTGAATGATTTCAAGAAACCGGACTCCAGAAAAGAGCTTTTTCTTTTGAACAAATCAGCCAGAGACATAATCAATCCTGATTGCCATATCCATAGCCGCGACTGCCATAACGCCCGGGCCCGTATTTGTGGGCTCTGAAATCAACGTCATTCAATACGATAGCCATAGATTTATATTTACCGCTCTTGTAAATTTCCTCAAGTAACGGAATGTCATTCTTATCAAACAATCCTGCCCTGAGTACGAAGACTGTCATATCCACGTATTTGGTTATGATACTTGAATCCGCGACAATATCAATCGGAGGACAGTCAATGAAAACATAATCGTAATCCTTGCGACAGCGTTCTATCAAAGAAGCAAACCTGTCAGACAGAAGCAATTCCGTAGGATTTGGAGGAAGCGAACCAACTGGAAGTATGAACAGGTTCGGCATAATTTCATCCACATAAGGAGTGAAATCACTGTGTTTGCCGTTCAGGTAAGATGCGACGCCACTATGAATGACTCCTAATCCCCGGCTAAGAGTTGACATCCTGAGGTCAAGGTCAAGGAGGAGCACCCTGGAATTTTTGAGTGACATCGAAGCTGCCAGATTGAGAATGTTGAATGTTTTACCGGCCCCCGGATTGAAGGATGTGAACATCACCACTTTGGACGGCTGCCCAAAACCTAGGGCCAGATCAACATTGGTTCTCAATACACGGAATGCTTCGTTCATCACATCACGTTTGCCCGGCTGCACAATGATATTGGAATAACTGACATTTTTTTTGATTTTTCTCCTGTTGAGAAAAGTCCTTTTTGACGACTCATCTGCACAAGGGATTTCAGCGAGGAAAGGCACTGTAATGCGTCCAAGGTCAGATTTCACCTTAACCGTATTGTCCAACATCTTGAGAAGGAAGAAAAATCCGAAAGGAATTCCCAGTCCGAAGACCAAGGCTACCAGGACTATCATCATCCTGTTCGGTGAGTCTGGATTTGAAGGACCGCTAGGTCTCATAAGCACCCTCGTATTTCCTACATTGACCAGAGCGGCCAACTCATTTTCCTCCCTCTTCTGAAGCAGGAAGACATATAGGTTCTGGGTAATCTGCTGCTGACGCTCAATTGAAAGGAGTTTGAGCTCCTGACCGGAATTAGAAGAAATCCTGTTCAATATGCTCCTCTCCTGGGACTCGACCTTCTCCAACTGCATTGTAAGGGTAGCAACCAGATTCTCTACGGAACGGAGGATTGCGTCTCTTACTGAATTGATTGCAGCCTCAAGGTCAGATATGAGCGGGTTGTTTTCCGAACTTGTTGCAATCAGCCTGTCACGCTTGAGGGCCATATTGTTGTATTCAGCAATTTGAGTCTCCACTGAAATATTGGTAAGACCAAGATTGCTCGGAATCAAGCTCATCGCATTCCTCGGATCGTTCAGATAATCCTTGATGTATGTAGCAATCTGGAGCTGATTGTTGATTTCAAATGCCTTTGTAGCATATTTACTTGACTCCTCAAGGTAGCTCTGTCCGATTGCCTTCACATCAGTCAGGTTATTGCTTGCCTTATAGTTCTTGAGGGCGTCTTCCACCATCGAAAGGTCGTTTTCAATCACTGAAAGCCTCTCATTGATAAACTCAGTAGTCTTGATTGCAGCCCTGTTCTTATTGTTAATCCACACTTCATTGTAAACATCCACAAGAGTAGCGAGGATAGAAGATG
>CAMBRR010000051.1 GCA_945870315.1 uncultured Bacteroidales bacterium | reverse complement strand
AGGGCTTTCTGCCTTTGGTGCATAATCGTTTTCTTTCTGGCAGGAGGCAATAACTAAAGCTCCAAGCGCAAGAGTAGCAATAAAACTTTTTCTCATAATCATTTCCTCCAATTACCATTCGAATTCTTCTTCTTCCTGCCAATCTTCAATACTTGTGGCAGTTACCTTTTGACTTTGACACAATACCCCATCTGCGTGGAGTACGCATACCAGAATTTCTGGTTTTAAATAATCTTGTTTAATCATAAGTGAAAGAGTGTTATGTTGATTTCAATGTTATGTTGCGGTACCTTAATGGCTTCTTTATAAAGTGGTTATAGTCGAAGCGGACCGGAAAGGTAGGCATAATTTTACCCCCCCCCATAATTTTAGCACAGTAAACGTGACGAATGGTATAAATTAGTGGATGAATGGTAAAATTTAGCCAAATCTTAACGTGGCTATTTTGTATCAGCATAAAAGTTAATATATTTGCTACCATCAGAAAAGACAGAATAATGGAACCGGACTACATATTGATTGCTAAACTGAATGCTTCGAGTAAGCAGGCATTCGGCCAGTTATATGACAAGTATGTGGGAATGGTTTATTCTTTCGTCTGTTCACTTGTGAGGGACGAGTCAGTTGCCGAAGATATCACCCAGACGGTATTCGTGCAGCTTTGGGAGCACCGCAGCAGCATATCGTCGGAAAAGAACCTCCCGGCGTGGTTATATGTGACAGCCCGCAATGCCGTATTCAAGGAATTGAGGCGGATGATGTATATGGAAAAATATGTGGACTATGCCTCACGCATCCAGCCACCTCAAGAGGCCGTCGGAGGCGGGAAGATGGACAGCGCTACAATCCGCAAGGAACTGGAATCCATTATATCGGCATTCCCTCAGGCAATGAAAAACATCTATCTGCTCAGGACTGTGGAGGGGCATTCCGTTTCCGAAATAGCTCAGATGCTTGACCTCTCGCCAAAGACCGTGGAAACCCAGTTGGCACGGGCAAAGAAAAAAATCCAGGAAAAATTGAAAAATTTCTGATTCTTTTGTAGGGGTTTTCCGAATTTGTGGATACATACTATAGATATGGAAAACGAAACTTACAAAAATCTTATGGACAGATTCCTCGCAGGAGACATTTCCCGTGAGGAACTTGAGCTGTTGGACAGTGCAATGGGAGACCGCCCGGACGATGCATTTGACTCTTATGCAAAGTCTATCTGGGAATCTACCGCATCAGGTAACGCCAATATCCCCGGCAAGTCCCTGACAGATAGAATGAAGGAGAAAGTCATTGGCAGGATAAATATTCAGGAAGATGTGGAACGCCGTTTCGCACGTCGCAGGCGGTGGCTGTCGATTGCGGTCGCTTCTTGCGCTGCAGCCGTTCTGGCTGCCGTAGTGACAGTATGCGTCCTGCTTGTCGATAATAGACAAATACTTGAGTATGAGGTTGTTGCCGACAGAGGACAGAAGAGCTCTGTAACCTTGCCTGACGGAAGCCGGGTGTGGCTGAATTCTGCAAGCCGGATTTGCTATACCTCCGAATTCAACAAGGACAACCGCAATATCATACTTGATGGAGAGGCTTATTTCGAGGTTGCAAAGAACAAGAAAATCCCATTTGTGGTTTATGCTTCCGGAATGAGCGTCACGGCGGTAGGAACCGAGTTCAATGTTAGGAACTATCCCGATGAGGGAGAGGTCACTGCGACTCTTGTGCAGGGACGAGTGATGGCATGCGTGGAAGGAACCTCGACTTATCTGGATTATGGACAGGAGGCCGTGATGAATCGTACATCTGGAAAAATGTCCAAGCAGATTGCTTCTGACCTGTACCATCTGGTGCCATGGCGCAGTAGTGAAATCCTCCTTTCCGGGGAATCCCTGGAGCATCTTGGATGCATTCTGTCGAGAATGTACAATGTGGATGTTTCATTTCAGGACGAAAATATCAAGAAATATACATATACCGGTCTTATCCGCAACAATTCGCTTCAGAATGTGCTGGAGCTGATTTCAAACACTTCCCCTGTTGACTATGAAATGAATGGCGACAAGATCGTCTTCAGGACCAGATAATAACAAAAATGAATTGCTATGAGGCATAAACTAATCTATTTGACAGTGTTGATGCTGACAGGGCTGATGTCGGTCAGCGTCTTTGCCCAGGTCAGCGTCACGATTGACCGTCTTCCTCTGAAAGAGGCTTTGGTGGAGGTGGAAAGGCAGAGTGGATACAGCTTTTTCTACAGCAGCCTTCTTCCTGATCAGGATGCGGTGGTAAGCGTCAAGGCCGTTGATGCTTCCATCGGAGATGTGATGGACAAACTTCTGGAGGGACTCAGTGTCAGTTATGAATTGAAGCCGGATTTCCAGATTGTCCTGACAGAGAAGCCACAGACGGAGAAAATACGCAGTTCGAAGCCAGTTTCACGAAAGTTGTCGGGAAAAGTGGTCGATGCTTCGGGAATGCCGGTTATCGGAGCTGGAGTGATGGTGGAAGGTACTGGAACAGGCACGGTGACCGATGTGGACGGAAGCTACTCTCTTGATTCAGTGTCGGAGAATACCGTACTTGAATTTTCTTGTATGGGTTATCAGAGTGTCAAGGTGGAAGTAGGCAACAAGAAGGTTCTGGATGTCACTTTGAGGGAGGATGCGCAGTTTCTTGAGGAGGTGGTAGTCGTAGGATATGGTACCCAGAAGAAGGTCAATCTTACAGGTTCAGTGTCGATGGTAAACAGTGATGAGATTTCCGCAAGGCCTATTTCGAGTATGGCATCAGGCCTGCAGGGCCTTCTGCCTGGAGTTACAGTTGTAAATCCTACCGGACAGCCTGGCGAATCTGAGACAACAATCAGAGTGAGGGGAGTCGGAACCATCGGAAATGCCAATCCTCTTGTGCTCATAGATGGTGTCGAGGGGGACATCTCGGCAGTCAATCCGGAGGATATCGAAAGCGTGTCAGTTCTCAAGGATGCAGCCTCTGCTTCTATATATGGCTCCAGGGCAGCCAACGGTGTCCTTCTGGTCACGACCAAAAAGGTTGACAAGGCATCAGACTCCAAGGCCAGAGTTACGCTTGGAGCTTATTTCGGTCTTCAGACTCCTACCAGACTGCCTCAGATGTGCGATGCTATCGAGTTCATGACTTTGGACAATGAGGCCAGGCAAAATGTAGGAACCTCTCCAGCCTGGACTGAGGACCAGTTCAATAAGGTGAAAAATAATTCAGATCCTAACTATTTTGCCAATACGGACTGGCTTTCACAGGTACTGAATTCATATGCTCCTCAGCAGAACTATAATGTGACTCTGAGCGGTTCTCTGGGAAGCAGCGGATATATGCTTTCATACAGGTACTTTGACCAAAAGGGTTTGACAGTGGGCTCATCCACGGGTGAGAAAAGGCATAATGTCCGATTCAAGATGAATACTAAACTGATTGACCGTCTGACTCTTTCATCCAACCTGAGCTATACTTCCAGAAAGGTTACATCTCCGGTCAATTCGCTCACAAGCGGAGGTGGAGCAATCTATACGGCAATGCGTATCGCGCCAAACGCTCCTGTAAAATATACTGACGGGAGCTGGGCTTATGGTGGTGGCAATAACAACCCTGTGGCCATCCTCAATGATGGCGGAAGTTCACTAAATTCCACCGATGAGTTCTCTCTTCTTGAGACACTTAAAGTGGACATTCTCAAGGGATGGGATGTATCGGCAACCTATAACCTCACTTCTTTCAACGGATTACGTGAAATCCTGAAAAAGACCATCAATTTCACGAATCCTGAGGATGGTTCATCATATGTCTATGCACAGCCGAATTCCTTGAAGAATATTGATGTGAGAAATCTCCAGCAGACATTGATTCTGCAGACCAATTTCGACTTCACCTTCGGCAAGCACAATCTGAGCGGAGTGGTCGGAATGTCGCAGGAGTGGTACAAAGCCAGTTCGTTCAGCGCATCCAGAATGAATCTTTCCACCGAGCAGGATCCTGCCCTGAATATGGGTGACGCATCCACTATGAGCAATGATGCAAGCACTTCCCGCTGGGCCCTGAGGTCCGGATTCGGCAGGGTAAGTTACAACTATGCCGAGCGGTACCTCGTGGAGGTAAACCTGAGATATGATCTTTCCTCCCGCTTCCATAAAGACCATAGGGGAGGCTGGTTCCCTTCAGTGTCAGCAGGATGGAGACTTTCCGAGGAAAGGTGGATGCAGGCTGCAAAGCAGTGGTTTGACAATATCAAGATAAGGGCATCATGGGGTATGCTTGGAAACCAGTATGTCGGTTCTTCTGAATATCCTTACCTGTCTGTCCTGAATTCTTCCAGCTCGGATTTGTCTCTGATAGGTACGAATGCAACTATGGGATATGTCCAGAAAGTTCTTGCAAATCCTAATCTTTCTTGGGAGAAGATAAAGATGTTCGATGTCGGCCTTGACCTTGCAATGCTTGACAACAGGCTGACATTCAGCTTTGACTGGTATGATAAGAATACCGAAGGCATCCTCCTTCAGCTTAATTATCCTGCCCAGATCGGTGCCAAGCCTTCAGAACAGAATGCGGGCAAGGTCAACAACAAGGGTTGGGAAATTGACCTTGGATGGAGAGAACAGAGGGGCGATTTCTATTATGGAATCGGCTTCAATCTTTCGGATGTGAAGAACAAGATTGTGGACCTTGCCGGGAATGCTCCCGATTTGAGCGGCTACCAGATAAGGATGGTGGGTTATCCTATTGATGCTTTCTATGGATATGTGGCTGATGGACTTATGACTCCGGAGGATTTCAAGATTTCAGACACTGCGAACAATGTTTACAGTCTGCCGAAAATTCCTGTGATTCTTGGCAATGACTATCAGCCTGGAGATATCAAATATAAGGATGTCAGCGGCCCTGACGGAGTCCCTGACGGCCGCATCACTCCGGAATATGACAAGGTGGTGCTCGGCAGCAACATACCTCGTTATACTTACAGCATCCGTGGAGATTTCGGCTGGAAGGGTATTGATTTCAGTTTCGTCATCCAGGGCGTGGGTAAATGTGACGGCTATCTGGTAGGTTCTGCCAGACACGCCTTCCAGGATATGGCTGCATATCCTCAGAAGGTCCATCTGGACAGGTACAATGTGGTGTCCAACCCGAATCCGAATGCTTCCTATCCACGACTGACCTACAATACAAGCTTCAACCAGAGTACATTCTCGACCTATTGGATGGAGGATGCTTCTTATATGCGTCTGAAGAATGTCCAGCTTGGCTACACCTTCCCTGAAAAGTGGATGAAGAAGGCGAGGATTGACAAGCTCAGACTCTATCTGTCAGCAGATAACCTGTTTACTGTCAGCAAGTTCTTCTATGCTTACGATCCTGAGACCCCTGTTTCGAGCGGTGGATATTATCCTCAAGTGAAGACCTTCGTGATAGGACTTAATTTAACTTTCAAATAGAATCATTTCAAACGGAAGAGAGATATGAATACAAAATATAACCGAATCCTGTCCATTTTCTGCATTGCAGTTGCAGCTGTTTCCTGCAATGACGGTTTCTTGGATTGTCCTCCGAGGGATGAGATGACTGATGCCAATTTCTGGCAGACAGAGGGGCATATCAAGAGTGTGGCAAATACCTTTACCGCTTCTCTCCAGGGGAAGTATTGGCTGAATATAACGGAAATCATGGCGGATAGCGCCCCTTGGGCTGTCACAACTGCTTTCAGGACCATCGGAGCTGGCAATTATACCACAGAAACATCCCAGATTAATTCCATATGGAAGACCGCTTACGACAACATCGGCAAGACCAACTATTTCCTGAACAATTACAACCGTGCCGTAAAAGTGAGCGAGCAGGTGCGTGAACGCTATGCTGCGGAGGCTTATTTCTACCGCGCGTTCAATTATTGGGTTCTTACCACCTATTTCGGTGATGTTCCGTACATTACTGATGAACTCAGCGTCGAGTCTGCTGATGTATATCGCGGACGCGATCCGAAAAAGACCGTGGTAGAGGCCATTACCAAGGATCTGGAAGATCATTACAAGAGTCTTCCGGAGTACATTCCGGCTGCCTCCGCTGAGTACGGAAGGGTTTCCCAATGTGCAGCTCTTGCCTTGCTCTCAAGGATATACCTTTATAATGAAATGTATGCAGAAGCGGTGAATGCGTGCGAGAGGGCGATGGCGAATAGATACTACGGGATTTATTCAACAGACAAGCCGGAGTCAGACTATATGGATATGTTCAATTATACGGCGCGTGCTTCCCGCAATGCCAACAACAATGAGATTCTTCTGGCATATGTTTACAATTATGACCTTGGCGAATCCGCCCGTACCAGCCACAATCTTTCGAGGGAGTGCTGGGTTCCGAATGACTATGCCCGTTTCGTGCCGACCAACAGTATGATAGAGGCTTATCTGACCAGTGATGGCCAGATCTGGGACCCTTCCACTGCAAATTCCTACGAGGATGTCTTCAAGAACCGTGATCCACGTATGATTCAGTCCATCCTGCCCCCGAATACACCTTGGGAAGGCGGAGAATGCGGAGATATCAACAATACAGACAATTCAATCTTTACCTATCCGAAACTGATAAACGACAAGAGGGGATGTATGACCTATTCAGGTTATTACATGCGCAAATGCGTAGAGCCTTCTACTGTCAAGTATGTCGGCCACGATGACAATGATATCATCATCCTGAGGTATGCTGAGGTTCTTCTCAATTATATCGAGGCAAAGGAAATGCTGGGACCAATCAGTCAGACAGACCTGGACAATAGCATCAATCTCCTCAGGAAAAGGGTGGGAATGACTCCTCTTACTCTGAGCAATATACCTGCCGGTTCGGACATCAGGACTGAAATCCGCCGTGAACGTCGTGTGGAGCTTTTCTTCGAAGGACACCGTTTCTTTGATCTCATCCGTTGGAAGCAGGGAGAATTGCTCGCGCAGGACCTTCTGGGTGTCAACAAAAGGTGGCTTGACCAGAGCAGGCTTTCTGTGGATATCAACAAGGACCTGACCTGGAAGACTAAGGATGGGGAGCAGTACTTGTTAATCGAAACAGGACGTCAGTTCAATCCGGCCAAGCATTATCTCTTCCCTGTGCCGTTCAAACAGATGCAACTAAACCCTAATCTCGCACCTCAGAATCCTGGATGGAATTAATGTCAGTTATGATAAAAAGAGTTTACATATTCATTTTCATTCCTATTTTGGCTTGTCTGCTGCCTTCTATGGAGGCAGCAGGGCAAACCATCGCTGTAAGGGTGATGTCGATGAACATCAAGGAAGGGGCATCCTATGCCTCCAATGAGTCTGAGCCGTATGCAGAGCTAATCAAGGAATATGCTCCGGACTTCGTATGCTTGCAGGAAGTGGATTACAAGACTATACGTAATGGAAATAGGGATTGGTTAAACGAGGTTGCGCGGCAGACGGGGATGTTTCCTTATTACTGCAAGTCCTTTTCCTACCAGGGCGGGGGATTCGGTACTGCCATTTTGAGTAAATATCCTTTTTTCAAGGCTTTCAAGACTATTTTCAGTGCTTCAGGTACGCGTGAGGACAGGGCTTCGGGATGGGTATATGTACAGCTTCCTGCGGGACAGACCGTCAGGGTTGCTACAACTCATCTTGCTCTGGAGTCCGCAGACATCACCACCAAGCATATAGCTTCTGTGAATACTGCAATTTTTGCCGAGGATACAGTTACTCCTACATTGCTAGTAGGTGACTTCAATGCCACTCCTGACAGCGACCCTATAAAATATGCAAAAATAAAGTGGCAGGAAATCGCCCCGGGGAAGGGGAATACCATCCCTTCTTCCAACCCGAACCGCCAGCTGGATTATGTGATGGGCTATCCTAAGAATTGGACATATTCAAAGTATGAAATAATTGCCCATCCGGAATTGTCAGACCATTGTTTCATCGTCGCAGATGTTTCGATAGATATGAATGAGTGATTATGCGTAAGACTTGCAAATACATTTCAGGCCTTGTAGCCATACTTATGATGGCTGCCTGCAATCCCGACAATAATCCATCGGGAAACACGCCACAGCCCCCTGTCCACACTCTGCCGGAGCCTCCTGAGACCGTTGTGGATGCAAGGGTGTTCATCGTTGACCTGTTTACGACTCTTCAGGACGGTTATTATTTTACAGGAAGGGATGTCTCGATAGCAGCTGAATACATCCGGGAACAGCAGCAGAAACTCTCTATTGTGTATATGTTTGACAGGGCAGATTTCACTGTCGGAAAATCCCACCCGATGACGGATATCTCATATGCGCTGGGTGTCAATCCTTTGTTTGCACAGTGCGGACCTACTACGGAAACCACAACGCCAGGGACAGGGATAGTAACACGTTATCCCATATCGGATTATGATGGATTTGCACTTGAAGGGGCCTTCCTGTCAGGTTGCAGGATTTCTGTTCCGATTACAGGAACTCCGGCACTCTATGTCAGCACTTCGAAGATTAATTCTCTTTCACAGGCTGAAACCATATATGAGAACCGTAAGCAAAGACTTGTTTCCGATACCGTCATAATCGGCACTGTGGCAACGGAAATCAGGGACCAGGTCCTGGATTTTTTCACCTCAGGTTCACTCCGAGCCACTGCAATGGGAAGCGATGGGACCGAATACGATATCATAGTTGTGACGCCTGCCGAATATGTGTGTCGTGGCTTCGAGGCCGGAAAAAAGGTTAACCTGCCCTATTACAGGGTATCAATTGAAAAATGGATGTAAAATTTGAAGATATGAAAAAAGCAATATTTACCATATTTATCTTGTTTTCAACAGCTTATGCTGTCTTTGCTGGAGGCCGGGCCGACACTTTGAAGGTGATGTCCTACAATCTGCGTTTCGGTGAACTGGCATCTATGAAACAGATTGGGGAATACATTGCGGGAGAATCTCCCGACCTTGTAGCCCTTCAGGAATGCGACTGGGATACCCGCCGCACCAGGGCACCTCACCAGCACGGGGTCAAGTTCGTTAATGAACTGGCTTACTGGAGCGGGATGTTCGGCTTGTATGGAAAGTCAATCAATTATGCAGGAGGCTATTATGGTATAGGCCTGTTGAGTCGCTATCCCATCCTCAGGAGCGAGAGGGTGCTGCTTCCCAATGACGGAAAGACTGAGCAGAGGAGTATGCTCATTGCAGACATAGAACTTCCTTCAGGGAGGGTCCTCACCTTCGTTTGCACCCATCTGGAAGTCAAGACTTCCAAGATGCGTCAGGAACAGGTCCGTTTCATAAACAAATACCTCAAAGGTGTAAGGAACCAGATTCTTCTTTGTGGGGATATGAATGCAGAACCTTCTTCAGAGGAGATGATGATGCTTGCAAAGGACTGGGCCAACTTGACCGATACCCAGCTGACCTACAGCACTATGAAGCCTCAAACCAAGATAGATTACATCTGGTCAAAGCCTTCTTCCAAGGTCGTTCTGCTGTCCACCCGTGTCTGCAAGGATGTCAAACTTTCAGACCATTTCCCGGTATTGTCAGAAATCGTGATAAAATAACACTAAATCATATTTAATAACTCATATTAAAACAACCCAATAAATCTTATTATTATGAAAAGAACATTGTTTATTCTTTCGGTTGCGGCTCTCGCATTTGTGGGCTGTAACAAAGAGAATGGAAAGGATCAGGTGAAACCGCTTGATGCTACCCTCGAATTTAAGGATGCTACATTGGAACTCGTTTATGGAGAGCCTGTTACAGTTGAGGCTACTGCAGTGACCGAGGCTACCATTGAAAAAGTTGTCCTCAAGGCTGTAAAGAAGTCCGGTGAGACATACGAAGCTGTAGGTGAAGACCAGGCTTATGAGCCGAAAGGTCTTGAAATAGCTGCCGAGTTCTTTGCAGATTCTCAGGAAATGACTGATGTGGAACTGACTCTTATCTCAGGCAAGCAGCAGAAATCCTTCTATCTCCCAGCTACAGTGACAGGAGAGCCTAAGGGTACTGCCTGGATAAACGATGCCGTAGTATTGTATGCAGACAACAAGGTTGCACACAACGTGAACGATAATGTTACCTATCCTGTAGAGAATACAGGTGCAGGTTCTGATACCAAATCCTTCTTCTCAATGCACGGTGTGAAGGTCGGTGATAAAGTTGAGCACATACTTTCTCTCAACGAACTTCTTCAGGTGGATGGTCAGAATGCTTCAATGTGCTGGGTGAACTGCCTTGAGAAAACCGATGCCCAGCCTAAGGAGGATGGCTCTATGACCTATATCGGTAGCCAGAGGGGTTATATGTTCTCAAGCTGCCTTGCAAAATCTCTCGGTGGCGGTACAACCGGACGTCAGTGCGACATTGCAAACTACAGCGGTCATCAGATAAAGGATGAAAATATCGATTATGACTTTTCATTTGTGGTGGTAAACGGCAGCTGGATTGGTGAGAAATTTGACGAGAATAAATTCAAACTCGTTGACCGCATCTGGCTTAGTGCCGGTGAGTCTGCTGAGACCAACCTTGAGCAGATCAAGACTTTCTGGGCACTCAAGAAGATCCAGGAGGAACTTGACAATAGCAAGCTCGGTGTTGAGGAAAATCCTACTTCACTCGGTGGCAAGACCTATCTCCGCCGTTGGACCAATGCCGGTCAAACTGCTGGCAGTGCCCCTACCGAGGGCTTCCGTGCAGGTGACTATATCATCATCCGCAGCGAGAGAAAAGAGGAAGTTTCTGGTGAGGCAGAGCCGGTTTCAAAATACTATTATGGTATTGTCCAGGTTCTTCAGATGCCAGATGACTCAGGACTGTTCACAATGAAATCTGCAAAGGGTGAGTGGATGGTAATGGATATAGAGTCAGCTTACGAGCTCTTTATGAAACCTTCATATTTTGCAGTGAAGACTCAGTGCGAAATTCTTAAGTAGTGTAACATCATATCTGAGGGTGACTGGAAGTATAGACTTTGTAGTCACCCTCTTTCATTTTTAATCATAATGAAAGTATTGAAATGTATTGCAGCCACTGCGCTTGCCTTTCTGTTTCTGTCGTCCTGCTCTTGTGTTCGGGAGAATGGAATAATAAAGCCTGCCCGCGAGGCGATTGAGAGGACTGTCGGTCCACTGAAGAATGTCGAATTCGGCTATATCGACCCTTATGAGGGTTGTGACAGGTTTGAAATCAATGCATCCGAAGGTCATCTTTCAATCTTCGGAAGCAGTCAGAGCGCCATCTGCTATGCATTCAATCTGTATCTTCGACAGGCCTGTCACTCAATGGTGACCTGGGGAGGCAGGAGTGGCGCAATCCCGGAAAAATGGCCTGATTATCAGGTATCTGCAACTTCTCCATACGAATTGCGATATTTTCTTAATGTATGTACATTCGGCTATTCCGCACCTTATTGGGACTGGAACAGGTGGTCCGAGGAATTGGACTGGATGGCCCTTCACGGGGTGAATATGCCGCTTGCAAGCGTTGCAAGCGAGGCGATTGCCCGCAGAGTGTGGATGAAGCTGGGACTTACTGCACAAGAGGCTGATGAATTCTTTACAGGAGCTGCCCATCTTCCGTGGCACAGAATGGGTAATCTGAATTCTTTTGATGGACCTCTTTCCGATTCGTGGCACAGGGACCAGATTGCCCTTCAGCATAAGATTCTTGACAGGATGCATTCCCTCGGAATGGAACCTGTCGCTCCGGCTTTTGCCGGCTTTGTTCCTCCTGCCTTTATGGAGAAACATCCTGAAATAAATGCCACCCTTCTGCATTGGGGCGGCTTTGAAGACAAATACAATGCGTGTGTGCTTTCACCAGATTCTCCTTATTTCAAAGAAATCGGGCAGATGTTCATTCAGGAATGGGAGAAAGAATTTGGGAAGGCAAAATACTGGTTGTCAGATAGTTTCAATGAGATGAAACTACCTGTTCAGCCGGGTGACGATGCTGGCAAGCACGCCTTGCTGGCGCAGTATGGAAAGGCCATCTGGTCATCAATCCAGGCTGGAGACCCTGATGCTGTCTGGGTGACTCAGGGCTGGACTTTCGGCTATCAGCACGATTTCTGGGATCCGGAATCGCTCAAAGCCTTGCTTTCCGAAGTACCTGATGATAGAATGATTATCGTGGATCTTGGAAATGATTATCCGAAGTGGGTTTGGCATACAGAGCAGACTTGGAAGGTCCAGAATGGCTTCCACGGGAAGAAATGGATATTCAGCTATGTTCCTAATTTCGGGGGAAAGGTCATCCCGACTGGTGAGTTGCAGATGTATGCAGAGGGTGCCAGAGATGTGTTCGAGTCTGGCCTTGCGGACAATCTTGTGGGCTTTGGCAGTGCTCCAGAGGGAATCGAGAACAACGAGGTAGTGTATGAGCTGCTCTCAGATATGGCCTGGAGGAAGGATGCCGTGGACCTTGACGTATGGATGAGGGATTATTGTCTTGCCCGTTATGGATATTGCGGAGAAGATATGCTTCAGGCGTGGAATCTGCTTCGTTCGAGTGTTTACAGTTCTTTGTATTCTTACCCTCGTTTTACCTGGCAGACAGTTGTGCCGGACAAAAGAAGGGTAAGCCGTCACGAAATCAATGATGACTTTGCCAAGGCTTTGGAACTCTTTGTGGGCTGTGCTGAAAAGTGTTCAGACTCAGAACTTTATGATAACGACCTAGTGGAATTTGCTGCTCTATGGTTGGCAGAGGTGGCAGACAGACATTATGAAAAGGCCCTTGTCGCCGACTCGGAAAATGTTGCTCAGGAGGAGGTTTCCAAAGCGATTTCCATCTTGCGCGAGGTAGATCGCCTGCTTGCTTCTCATCCTGATTATTCGCTTGCCCGCTGGGTGGATTTTGCACGCAGAAGCGCCAGCGATGCATCTCTTGCAGACAGGTATGAGGCCAATGCCAAGCGACTTATTACCACTTGGGGCGGATGGCAGGAGGATTATGCCGCCCGTTTCTGGGCCGGTCTTATCAGTGATTATTATATTCCAAGAATGGAAATATATTTTTCATCAGAAAGGGCGAGCCTTGATCAATGGGAGGAAAAATGGATAAACACTCCTTATGTGAGCGTGGAGAAGCCTTTTGACAATCCCCT
>CAMBRR010000050.1 GCA_945870315.1 uncultured Bacteroidales bacterium | reverse complement strand
ACCTGCGGGGAGGTGGCACGGACGTCGTGTTTATGGACGGATATCTGTACTACACTGTGCTCTCTACGCGCGGGCGTATGATATGCCGCACCCCTCAGGCTGTGCTGCCGGTGCGCAAGGTGGACTTCCGGCAGCGCTGCAGATATGCGCTTGCGGACAGTCTTTCCGCACTTGAGCAGGGCGCGTGGGCTGCGGACTCGGTTGTCATTACAGATGGGCCGAAGCGCTACTCCAAGGGCCTGCACGCACTTAAAATCCACTCCTGGCTGCCTTTTTACATAGATGCGGACGATGTGGCGGCCATGAGCCTGTCTTCCGTTACCCTGCCGGCGCTGCTGGGAGCGAGCGTGATGTTCCAGAACGAATTGAGTACGCTCTGCGGCTCGGCGGGCTTCAATGTGGCCGAGGGCTTTGCGGGACATTTCACCTACAGCGGGCTGTATCCGAAGTTCGAAGTGCGTTTCGCCAGCGGCCTTGGAAGCCGCAAGCCATATGCGAGCGTGAAGAGCTATGTGCCGCTTAACTTCAGCTCCGACGGATGGCGCAGGGCGGTGATTCCTTCCGCGACGCTGCTCTGGCACCCGGGGGCCTGCGTGATGTCCGCCGGGGTTCGGGCCTATGCGGTGCAGAATATTCCGGCGTCCTGCATATACCCTAAGTGGGGAATAGGCGCCGAGGCGGGTATGCGGAGCGGCTCATATCTCTATGGCCAGCTCTACGGCTACCTTCCGGGCTTCTACGAAACGCATGGTTTCTCGGCGCAGCTCTACTGCGAGGCTATGAGCCGCTCCGCATCGGTTTCCGTGAGCTATGCTATGCCGGTACTGCCGGTGGATTGGGATGCTCTGAGTCCGCTGGTGTATGTGAAGAATTTTGAGCTTATACCATTCTGGACTCTCAATCACAGCAAGGGCCTGCCGTTTATTCCTTTGAATTACCACACGGTGGGAACCCTGTTTTCGGTTGTGCTGGGCAATTTCTGGCTGGTGCCTTACGATATCCATCTGGGACTGAGGTACGCCTGGCGCATCGATATGGAGAACCCGCACAGCCTGTCGCTGGTGTTCAGTGTGGATATCTGATTTTACCCCCGTCTTTTGCTTGTTCGGCCGTTGCAATACTAAGCTATGAAGCGGGACAGCCAGTCCTGGTCGATTTTGGCAAGGCCGCGGATGGAGTCGCGCAGGGGCTGGTTCCGCTGGATAATGGCCGCGCAGTCGCTATAGACATTGTGTCCTATGGCGAGCATCTGCATTTCTCCCTTTTCGGGATAGGCGAGGGTGATTTCCCCATCAGGTCCTATGCGGTAGAATTTGAGCGGAACATTTTTGCCTAGTTCCTGGAGGGTGACGTATTTGCACAGCTCCATTATGACATCGTCCAAGCCGGCATCGAAGATATTGACTTTCTCGATGAGCTCCCCTACCGTAGCGACTCTCCGGCAGGTGTATCCTTCCAGGCCTTCGGCAGACAGTTCTGTGGCGGAGAGGGCTATGAGCAGATGTTCCTGAGGGTCGTGATAGAGAAAAGCTTCGGTGCTGAGAACGGCTTTGCCGCAATGCGGGCATTCGTGCACGAAGAGCGTTCCGTCTTTGACCGCAGCCTTGAGTTCCGGATTGACTTGCACATTGACGCTTCTGATTTCTTTAGCGTCGAATTCTTTTCCACAATAATTGCATCTCATACCGCAAATTTAACAAAAGAAGCGGAGCTTT
Source organism: uncultured Bacteroidales bacterium (assembly GCA_945870315.1). Classification (GTDB taxonomy): domain Bacteria; phylum Bacteroidota; class Bacteroidia; order Bacteroidales; family UBA932; genus Cryptobacteroides. Next base: position 11,416 of record CAMBRR010000050.1, on the reverse strand, counting down.
TGCAGGCTCCGCTTCTTATATGTTCAGATTGAACTATTGCTGAGGGATTTCCGGCAGTTCAACGATATCATCACCCGGGATAATATCTTCCGTGCCGCCGTCTTCAGAAGGTGTGAGAATCTTTCTGAGCATTACATTCATATAAGTGTTTCCACCACTGGTGCTCAATCCGCAGAACCATCCCAATACCATAACCTTCTGACCGACATATGGGGTGAGGTCCTGAAGAGGGTAAGAAATGGAACCGATTCTGGTTGCTCCGTCAACAACCACATTCCAGTAGTTGCCGTTCTGCTGCAGGGTGCCGACAAACCTTACGTGGTCATAACGGTCAATCTGTACTGTATCAAAGAATGCAGGATCACGCAAGTCATAGCCTGTACTGTAACCGTAATCCTTTTCCTCTGCGCTGAGCACCTCGTATGCATAAACTTCCTTCAGTTCAGGAAGGCCGCTGTATGTAACTTTGAGCGCTACGATATCCAGGGCATTTCCAAGAACAGGGGTATAGTCAATAGGCTTGGTCTGAGTATATACCAGAATGGTATTTCTGTAGTAATTGCCTATATTCAGCATAAAGCCCCTTCCATACATTCCGAATACATAACCCTGTACCCTGACATAAGTTCCGTCCTCTACGGCAGCGACCTCATCATAGTTCGCGCAAGAGACCACGCGCAAATCCTGAATTACTTCAACATAACCCTCATAAGGATAAAGCTTGAAGCTGTAGTAGCCTTCTTCCGCTACCTTGAGGTTTGCACCATCCTGCCACAAAGACACTGTTGAATTTGGCAATACGGCATCGAGAGATCCGCCTCCAAGGTTCAAATCCCAAAGGCCGTTTGCCCTGAACTTGAATTCATCTTCAGCGGTAAGATATACACCGGAAACAGAATAGCAATCACCGTCCTTCTGCATAACGATGTCGTTCTCCCAGTTGGTGATTGTGCCGACCAGGCCCCAGCTTACAGGATTTTCCTCAGAGAATACGACATTGCGAATCGCACGGATTTGTGAGCGCTCGAATGTCAGGTCCTGACTGTAGGTCTTGACCATAGTGCCGGCAGAACCGGTGAAGGTGAGGGTGAGACCACCTGTATAGGTCTGGGCAGGAATAACTACATAGCAATTGAGGACTTCTGTTTCGCTAAGCTGCTTCTTGACATCATAAGAGATATAGTTGAGAGCGGTGGAGTCAGCAATCATCTGAGTGCGCAGAGTTCCGTCGTCGCCTCTGACCACAGACATATAACCGGACATAAACACATCCTCGGAATTGCTGGCAATGTTTATGCTTTCCAGGTATGAATTACCGCTAACTTCTATCTTGAGCACGGAAGCAAGATTCTTGAACTCCAGATTGGTGTCATTGCTTTCGGCGTACATAGGATAGAAATACTGCGGATATGACTCCCTGATAACATCATCAGCAGTAATCAGTGCCTGTCTCGTCGGAATCTGTGCAGAGACTGAATAATCATCATTGAAGATTCCATAGCCATAGAATGCGACATAGCGGTCACCCTGTTTTGCCTCGGAAACAAAAGTAGCCCGGGTGGTTCCGGCTCCCTCGAAAAGATAGGCCGTAGCATAAGAAACAAATTCATTGTCCACAAAGGACATAACACCGAACCTGTCCGTTTGGTCCCAAAGGTTTTTGTAAACTTGACTGTCCGCATCGTACTCCATATGCGTCTTGGTGTCAGCGCCCAAAGAAGCGGTGAACTGAACCGTGCCAGACTCGACAGGAATAGCTGCGTATTCCTCCGGCTTAGGCTGACAAGCGGAAAGCATAGCCAATGCGGCCACGAACATTCCAAAATGATTTTTCTTCATTGTAATATTATTTAGTTGTTGTTATTCTATTGGTTTGCCTTCAGTGATGTCCTCTGTTTCCATATTGCCGTCAATAGGCAGAGGCGGAGGTGTCATTGCATCCTGAGTTATGGTAATATCCACAGTGTTGGATGCGAATACAAATTTCACTTTAATTGCTCTCGCGTAGGGAGCATCGTTGGCATCAACTGTTACCTTGACGTGTACTTCTTCTTTAGAGGCTTCCCCTTTGGATGGGTCTATGGAGACAAAAGAATCAGTGCAAGCGGCTTCCCAGGATGTCAACGGGACGAAGGCAATATCTACTGCTCCACCCTGTTCCGGCAGAGAATATTCGGTTTGCTCTATATTGACTATGACTTCCTTATTTTCTTCCTTTCTGCAGGAAGGCAGGAGAATCACAGTACATAATAATGCCAATAATAACCGTTTCATTCGTTTAGTGTCTAATTATCAGTCGACTCGCAAGATACGAATTATTATCTATATCTCCCAGAGTTTGTACATATTTCACTTCTGCCGGCAGGCATCGTCTGCAACGCCCATCGCTGGGGGGAGGGGGGGGAAGAAGGAAAGCCAAATAACGAAAAGTTGCGGAATAAATTCCCATAAAGTTGCGGAATAACTCTGCGTATAGTTACGGAATATTTATTGGTTATATTGAAAATAATGATATCTTTGCATTCACATATTATGTGATTTATGAGGATTTACAGACATCGTATTGCCGACGACCTACTGAAACGCAAACTATTGGGGAAAGGCGCTGTATTGATACAGGGTCCTAAATGGTGCGGAAAGACCACTACCGCAAAACAGGTTGCCAAATCGCTTCTTGATTTGGGTGATACGGCAGAATTGAGCAATGCCCTGGAAACCGTTCAGATTCTCCCGAAGAAATTACTGGAAGGAGAAAACCCTAGGCTTATCGATGAATGGCAAACTCTTCCCGAGCTCTGGGATATGGTACGCAGTGAAGTAGACAGAAGGGGGGAGATGGGGCAGTTCATCTTGACAGGCAGCAGTGTACCAGTGGACGAGGAGAAACGAAGGCATAGCGGGACCGGAAGGTTCGGCTGGATACTAATGCGTCCGATGAGTCTGTGGGAATCAGGAGACAGCACTGGCAAAATAAGCCTTTCCGACTTGTTCAGCGGGCAAGTATTCGAGCCTTTCGAATGTTCAATGGAATTGGAACAACTGGCCTTTCTCGTTTGTCGTGGTGGCTGGCCGGGGGCAACATTTCTGGAAGGAGACATAGCCCTTGACCAGGCCAGAGACTATTACGAGGCCATATACAAGATTGATATCCATCGTGTTGACAAAGTTCGCAGGAGCAGCGAGCGAACAAGACTCCTTCTTAGGTCCTACGCGAGAAATACAGGCACCGCAACCAGTTTCAGTAAGATGTGTGAAGACATCAAGGCTAACGACAATGCGACCATCACCTACGAGACCATTTCCGATTATGTGGATGCATTGAAGAAACTCTTCGTATTGGAGGATATGCCGGCCTGGAATCCCAATCTGAGAAGCAAGACGGCGATACAGTCCTCCGATACGAGATATTTTATTGACCCTAGCATTGCAACATCCGCATTGTCTCTGGGGCCGAAAGACCTGATGAATGACTTAAAGACATTCGGGTTGTATTTCGAATCGCTGGCGGTAAGAGATTTGCGCATCTATGCCGATGCGTTAGGAGGAGACTTGTACCATTTCAGGGATTCGTCCGGACTGGAGTGTGACGCTGTCCTTCACCTGAGGAACGGCGAGTATGCTCTGATAGAGATAAAAATAGGAGGAAAAGACAACATCGATAAGGGCGCCGAATCATTGAAGGCCCTAGCAAACAAAATAGATACTGACAAGATGAAGGCTCCTGCTTTCCTGATGGTGCTTATAGGGGTCGGCCAATATGCCTACCGCCGTCCAGATGGAGTGTTTGTTGTTCCTATCGGCAGCTTGAAAGACTGACAACAGTTTATAACACGGACCTGAACAAAATCGGCCAGGAATCCCGCGATTTCCTGGCCGATTGAGTTGGTTAGAAGTTCACCCTAAGCGACAGACCCGGAGTGAAACTGCGTCCATCTCCGTTTGGAATCATTGTGATTCCCGGAGTGAATGACACATCTGAAGAATGGAGGTCCTGGAACAGGAGATTCTTTCTGGCGGCCATACGGTATGCTCCGAAAATCGAGCATACATCCAGTACTCCGGCTGTAATCAGCGAAGCCAAACTGCCTATGGCAAATGCAGTGCTGAAATCATCACCTGCTGTGGCAACCGCAAGAGAAGCAAAAACAATTGTAGAAAACTCAGAGAGTAATATTCCTCCCATATAGGCCAAACCAATGCCGACCTCTCCGTTGATTATCTGTCCGAGTCCTGGAATCACAAAGGAGCAGATTCCGGCTCCCCAAGGGCTGTAGGGGTCATTGTCGGCTTTCTGCCAGTCGTGGAAGTCGTAAATCTTTTTGATTTGTCTGTATGGCATTCCCTCCCAGATTTCATATTCGACAACATCTTTGTCAAAAGATGCAAACTCATTCTCTTCGTCAAGAGGAAGGGAGGCGCTTTGTGCCAGTGCGGTCGTACCGAAAAGGCAAGCGGCCAAAATCAAAACAAATACTTTTTTCATATTACTGCATTATTGGAGTCACAAATATACTCACAATCCTGCATCATTAGCATTAACGACCCGGAAAGTTTGTACACATGAAGGAATTCTTATGTTGCCAAACCTTTTGTCAGAAGGGCAAACCGGATATAGCCGTACATTCTTTTGATATTCCAATAATATTCTTTATTTTTGCTGAACATTTATAGAAATACCAATAGTATGAATCACAGTACCCTGACGCCTTACGAGTCGATTGCATCACTCGGAGCCTCATTTGCAAAGTATAGGAAATCTCTTAAAATCTCACAGCAACGGCTGCACGAGAAAACTGGCATATCAATTTTCACCATAAGCCAATTCGAAAATGGTAAAGGACAAGGCTTGTCGCTTTCTCATTTCCTGCTTTTGTTGGATGCTGTCGGATTGGATATTTCTTTAACGAATCTGATTCCCATAGCAAGTGTTATTGACCCGGAGAAGATATGGAAAGCCCAAAATAGAAAAGGAGGCAGGAAATGAACGGAAGTGCAATCAAAGTCGTCTTGTGGGGCGATACGGTAGGATACTTGACATGGGATTCATCCGATTGGCGCACTGAGACAGCAGTATTTAGATTTTCTGAAGACTTCCTGGATAGAGGGCTTGACATATCTCCACTGAGAATGCCCCTTAATTCCATTTTAGTACAATCACATCAAAATATCAGGGGGACAAGCCCGAAGAGTCGTTTTGGTGGCTTGCCTCCAGTGTTTGCAGATTCACTTCCGGATCATTGGGGAAACAGCATCTTCCGGAAATGGGCCGAAAGCCATAAGATTAGTATGGCAAAAGTGACCAGTGTAGATTTGCTGTCATTTATTGGCAAGCGCGCTATGGGAGCCTTGGAGTACGAACCTGCATTTATTGTCGATGAGGATAAAGAATTCGGGGTTAATGTAAACGAACTGTATCGTTTCGCAGAATCGGTTTTGTCAGACCGGAATGAACTTGAATTTGATGCCAATCACGAACTGCTATGGGCAGACCTGGTAAAATTGGGTACATCCCCGGGAGGTAAGAGGCCCAAAGCACTGATTGCGATAAATGATTCGGATGGCAGCATCAAATCCGGACAAGCACTTTTGCCGGAAGGATATAGCTACTATATCTTGAAATACGATAATGAATCCGAATTGTTTCCGTATGCGCGTTTGGAGTATGCATACTATAGGATGTGCTGCGATGCCGGGATAACAATGAATCATTCTGAGTTGAGGAGGTTTGACAATTGTGCACACTTCATCACGAAGAGATTTGACAGAACTCCAGAAGGGAAGGTGCACATGCAGTCGCTTGCTGCTTTAACAGGAGGTGCAGACTCATACGAGGAAGCCTTCGATGCAATCAGACAACTTGGGCTTGATTATAGCGATAAAGAACAACTGTTCAGAAGAATGGTCTTCAATGTTCTTGGGGGCAATATTGATGACCACGACAAGAACATTTCTTTCCTTATGGACAGACATGGAAGGTGGTCGCTTGCTCCGGCATATGATATGGTCTATAGTATAGCTCCGGACAGCCTGAGTTTTCAAAAGGGGCAGTCTATGAGTATTAAAGGGAGAGGAATCGGAATAAGGGAAAAAGATATAATGACAATCGCAAGAGAGAATGACATAAACAATCCTGCCGGTATCATAAGCCAGGTTCTTGATACTGTATCAAACTTCCGCTCTTATTGCGAGGAAGTCGGAATCAACAAGACCACCTGCGACATTATGCAGAAGGAACTGAATGAAAAATACAGTTCGTTCAGGTCTTCTGAATAGAAAGCAAAAATAAGCCGTATTTTTGCGCTCCGGTAGCAGTTTGCCGTAATCGATCATGAGAATAAAAGACATTTCCGAGCTCTATAACCGACTCTTCCGTCCCCTTTGCCTGTATGCTTTGAAATATACAGGAGATTATACGGCAGCTGAGGATATCGTGCAGGACTGTTTCATCGCCTTCCTTGAAAAGACAGAGGGAGACAAGTCCGGAATCCGCAACGCGGACGCATATTTGCGTACATCCGTAAGAAACCGATGCATTGACTTCGTCAGGAAACAAGGCATAGAAATCCCCATTGGCGAAGACTTTGACCGGATGGATAATGAATACACCGAAGTATCCCGTTTGGAGGCTCAGGTCTGGAAGCGTATAGAAGCACTTCCACATCGTCAGCGTCAGATTCTCCTTATGAGCAAAAGGGATGGAATGCCGTATTCGGAGATTGCCCGGGAACTGCATCTGTCCGAACAAACTGTGAAGAACCAGATTAGCCGGGCAATGAAAAAAATCAGGCACGCATCAAAAATACCGAATCTTCAGATGGTACTTTTCCTGATGTTTCCCGTCATATAGGCAGAAACACAGGAATGATGAAAAACATAGAAAGAATAATCGAAGACACAATCGCCAAGTACCGCGAGGATGTATTCAATCCACAAGCTGCGCTTGACAACTACCTCTCTTCCAGGAACATCAGGCACTTCAATGTCTGGATTGCTGCTGTAGCGGCAGCAATTGCAATCCTTATCCTAACCCCATTCTTTATAGGGAAATACTCCATTACGGAATACACAGCCCAGGATACTTCCAAGGCTCTTGTCCTTCCGGACGGCTCTTCGGTTCTGCTTTCACAAGGCTCTGTACTCTCTTTGTCACGCCGGGGCTTCAGGAAGAGCAGAACTGTCCAACTGGAAGGCAGGGCAATATTCGATGTCATTCACGATACAGAGAAGCCCTTCACAGTCAGTACGGGCAATGCGCTTGTGAAGGATGTCGGCACTGAATTTCAGGTTTATAAACATAAAGGAGGCGTAGATGTGGATGTGTTCTCGGGTGAGGTAATCTTCTCTTCCGTCGCATATCCTGAAGCCTCTCTTTGCCTCACTGAAGGAATGCACGCCGTTCTCGCCAACAGTACCGGCCGTCCTACCCTTTCAGATACCGGCATCATCAACCCCAAAGCCTGGGCTGACGGACGATTCGTATATTCCGACACGGAGCTTGTCAAGGTCCTGAAAGACCTGGAATGCTGTTTCGGGACCGCTTTGTCCTCATCAGATACTACTGCCGTTCTCACCGGAACCTTTGAAGCCGCCAGCCTTGAAGAAATAGTCAGAATCATCAGCCTTGCTCTTGATGTAGAAATCAAAATCGAAGAGAAATGAAGATTCTGATTGCCATTTTTGCTGCCATTGCTCTTATGCCTTCCCATCCGGTCAAGGAAAGGCTTGATGAACTGTGTGACCATTTCCAGGTTCATCTTATCTACGATGCGGGAATAGAGAAAGTCCTGCGCTCTGACTGCAGCCATACATTCAATCCGCAACTTACCCTCCCTCAGAACCTCGACAATATACTCAGTGACACGGGTCTGGTCTGGATAAGCGAGGGGAAGTACATTATTCTCAAAACAGGTACCCGGGACTTATCCCGCCAGCGCAGAAAGTCACTGATTACCGTCAGTGGTTTCGTCAAAGACAGGTCATCAGGGGAAACTCTAATCGGAGCAGGAGTCTATAACGGCTCAGACGGCACCGTTACCAATGAATACGGATACTATTCCCTGAAAGTCCCCTCCGGCACCAATCTACTCCATTTCAGTCACGTCGGCTATGAGGAGCGGATAATTGAGCTTAGCTCTGACAGAGATACCGTAGTGAATGTCTATTTCAATCCCAATTTGACCATTGGGGAATCAAGCATTATCTCATTCAAGGAAAACAGTCTCCATTCTGCCCGCCCGGGTATGAATGTTCTCACGATGGATATGATTAAGTCCTCTACTGTTGTTCTCGGCGAGCCAGACCTGATAAAAACACTTCAGCTGATTCCGGGAATCCAGTCAGGAATGGAAGGCTTTTCCGGAATATATGTTCGTGGAGGCGGCCCTGACGAGAACCTGATAATGCTTGACGGAGTGACCATCTACAATGTCAGCCATATGTTCGGCCTGTTTTCGGCCTTCACTCCGGAAGCGGTTAAAAAGGTAACTGTCTATACCGGAGCCTTTCCGGCCAGGTATGGCGGAAGAGTCTCCAGTGTAATTGATGTCAGGACCAATGACGGCAATCAGAATGAATTCAAAGGCAGTGTGAGTGTCGGCCTGCTGACCGACAAAATCCATCTTGAGGGCCCCCTTGGAGATGGCAGGACCACTTTTTCCGCCAGCGCCAGAGCAATGCACACCTTTTTGGTTTCTCCCGTTTTGGCGCTGCTGGATAACAAGTTGAACTACCTTTTCTATGACCTCAACGGCAAACTCTGCCATAGGTTCTCCGATAACGATAAATTGAGTTTCAGCATCTACAACGGGAAGGACAAGTTCACATTTGCCGATGTTGAAAAGAATAAAGCCGAATATGACATCAATGCTGCCTATGGCAACACCGTCCTTTCACTCAACCATACCCACGTATTCGGGAACCGGCTGTTTTCGGATTTTATGGTGGCCTGGAACAACTATGGAATGAATCTAAGCCAGTCTGTTGACAGCCGTTATTTCTCATATTCATCGGGAATCAGGGACCTGATTGTCAAGGACTCTTTCGACTGGGCATTGTCCGGCTCGAACAGATTGAATTTCGGTGCCGAATATGTCTTCCATCACTTTATGCCTGAGTCCTCTGTAATTTCCCTTCCTGACGCTCCTGAAAACAGGTATAACGGACAGGTTGTTGGCGCGCACGAAGCATCAGCATTCGCTTCCGATTTCATATCTTCCGATAAGTTCACCGTCGAGGCAGGAGCGCGTCTCACATGGTTTCTTGTTCAGGGGAAGGGACGGCTCAGCCTTCAGCCGAGATTATCCTTATGCTATCTGCCGAAGGATGACCTTTCCTTCAAGGCTGCATATTCAAGAATGAACCAGTATGTCCATCAGCTCGCTTCCGGAGACTTGAGCCTTCCTTCGGACCTGTGGGTTCCTGTAACGAAGGAGCTTGAGCCGGAGGTTTCGGACATATACTCTGTAGGGACCTACTATACCGGACTGAGCAAGTGGGAATTCTCCGTTGAAACCTACTGGAAAAGCCTTCATAATGTCATTGATTATGTTGACGACAGGCTGACTATGCAGGCTAACAACGGGTGGGAAAGCAATGTTGCTATGGGCGACGGACGTGCCTACGGGGTTGAATTCTCCGTCCGCAGGACGGCAGGAAAGACAACGGGCGCCCTGTCATATACTCTTTCGCGCAGTGAACGCATCTTCCCTGATGGAAGTATCAATAACGGAGAATGGTTCCCATTCCAGTACGACAGGAGACATAGCGTCACAGCCAGTTTTACCCACAGATTCAACAAGAACATTGATTTGGGAGCCCTTTGGGTATTCAACTCCGGCAACTGCATCACTGTGCCTGAAAATATGACTGAGGTAATTTATCCGGACCCGTCTTCTCCGGACGGATTCTCCCATTTGCTTTTTTTCCATATTACTTCCCGCAACAATTACCGTCTCCCTCCTTCCCACAGGCTGGATCTTTCAGTCAATTTCAGAAAACAGAAGAAAAATGGCGAGAGGATATGGACTGTCGGAATCTATAATCTCTACAATGCCAAGAATCCCAACTTTGTCATCGTAGATTGGGATATTACCGAGTCAGGCAAATCCTTTGACTATAGTACCAATCTCTATCTCTGTACCTTCTTGACTGCGCTTCCTTTCTTCAGCTACACATTCAACTTCTAGACAATGAAACGATATTTCTATTTCATACTTGCATCAATCCTTGCGTTCTGCGGCTGCGAAGAACGAATTCATCTTGAAAGTCAGGACGGGAAGAAGTTGATTCTAAATGCAATGCTTTCAACCCGCGACACGCTTCACAGAGCCTTTATCAGTTTCGGTACTATGGATGACATCCTTCCTGCTGCTGATGGTGAACTTGAGTGCTATGTCAATGGTGAGCTGGCAGGTACGGGCTCACTCGAGTTCAGCGACGGCAAACCTTCAGGCATTCCTTTCGTAGCCGGAATAAGGCCTGGAGACAAAGTGCGTCTCGTGGTAACCACTTCGGAGGGATATAAGGCGGAAGCAACGGCACTTGCGCCGAAGTCGGCAGAAATACTCTCCGTTAAAACAGATTCCGTAACAACACAACTCCCCGGAGATAAAGAAGTAAAAGACTATATCAGGTTCCGTGCGACCATCAGGGATATCCCCGGAGAAGATAACTGGTATCGCATCCATATGATGAGCGACAGCCGGACAATACTTGTTGCTCTTTCAGACTATTCCCAATTCCATCCTGAAGATTTGGGAACGGCTATCCGTTCGCACAGAGGTCCTGTTGAGGTTTCCAACTATTTTGACCCGCTCCTTTACAAAGGGCTCTCGCTCTCCAAAGAGGAGGACCTGTCAGAGTTGAACTATTTTGCAAATGTTCTCAATATCTTTGATGACAAGAGCATAAGGGATAGTGAATATGAAAGTACCCTCTTGTTCGAGGCCAATAATCTGTCTCATTACAATGGAATACTTTATCTTTATCCCAAAACCTGGTCAGGGGGAGACCGTTTTATTGCAAAATGCAGTCTAATGCTGAGGCTTGCTTCGATGGATAGGAAAACTTTCAATTACCTGAATGCGATCCAGTTTGAAAGAAGCGAATTATCTGCTCCCATTGTAGGTCAAGACCCGATTCCGTCAAATGTCAAAGGAGGAATTGGCTATGTCTGCATCTTATCCGAAACCGAGTATGTCATTCCCTTCCCGGATTTCGAAATCAAATAATGAGAAACGAGGCCTTCTCCTGGCCTCTTTTCCTGTACGAAAGTGCTCTTCTGCCCTGAAATACGAAGAAAGCGCAAAACACGCCGGGTGTTTTGCGCTTTCTGTATGGAATGCCCGTGCAGGGCATAAAGAGTCTAGAAGTAACGTGCGCGGTTGTCAACAACACCAGCAGCCTCTTCCATAACCGG
>CAMBRR010000049.1 GCA_945870315.1 uncultured Bacteroidales bacterium | reverse complement strand
TTTTCTACATTCTTGAAGATTCGTCAAGATTTCCGACATTGCGTCTTGAAGATGAAACCGACTGACCGAATCTCCATGACACTCCCAGACGAACCTGTGTGAAAGTGTTGTTCTGGTCGATGGAATATGCAAGCCTCGTGCCATCATATATCTTCAGGTTGGTGCATCTGCTGTTGAATAAGTCATCCACATAAAGGTCTAGACTGACTTTCCCGTCCAGGAACGTCTTGGACATATTGAAATTCACAGTCCACATAGGAGCGATGTCGTAGAATCCGGCTTTTTGTGGAGTTGCGTAGTATCCCGACAATCCCAATTTGAAACTCTTCGGCAAGAAGAAAGTAGTGGAACCATATCCGAAGAAAGAGTGACCTATATTGTTGTAGTTATCGTTCAATCCTGTCCCAAGACCCTTGTAGGCCTTGAAATTGGTATATCTGTATGACGCATTCACTGTAATGTTCCACCATTTTGTGATAGGCTGTTCGGATAATCCGGCAGACACATAGGCCATATTCTGGATTCCTGCATTCTCGAACACCATTCCCATCATTCCACTGTCAGGGTCGAAGACAGGCATTTGCATATCGTTGAAATTTTTATCCCTCATATAACCGACATTGACGGAAATTCTGCTTAGAAATACTCCGGTAAGTGTGACATTATGAGAATATGACGGCAGCAGATCCGGCTTACCCATAACATATGTCGTGGCATTTATATAACTCTTGAACGGATTGAGTTGCCAGTATTTGGGCCTGGAAATCCTATAGGCATAGTTGACAGACAGAATGCATTTCTGAGAAGGCATCCATCCGAGGGTGACATTTGGAAATACATCGAAATACGTCTTTTTGGTAGGAGCGCTGTTATCCCAGTATCCGTTTGACAGAGTAAGTTCGCCTCGAAGTCCTACAGATGCGTTCCATTTAGGATTGAACTGCTTTGAAACATTGACATATGCAGCATAGACCTGTTCCCTGTATTTGAAGTTGTTGGTCTTTTCCGGCGCTCCCTCAAGTGTCCAAGGGTCACTTGAAGTATTGTAATTGTATCTTGCAAATTTGTTGGTAGTCAGTGATATTGCACCTTTTGCACCCGCTTCTATCCTTCCTGTCTGCTTCCAGAACAAGGTTGTATAGTCTGCCTTGACTGAGTACAGATTCAGCACTCTTGCAGTATTCTCCCTGAATCCGTAGTCATCCTCAAGGGCCGGATTCTTATCCCATTTGTTGGTCTGGGCATTGTATTCGTGGGATGCATTGCGACTGTAGTCGAGGTTGACTGTCAGGGACGAAGCCTTCTGTGGATTGAAGGTTCTGGTGTAGTTGAGATTGGCCTGGATGAAATTCCTCTTTTCCCCGTTGTCTGTCCAGCTCATCATCTTGGAATAGAGCTCTTCCTCCGGTGTGCCGTACTTTAGGAAATCGCTGATTGAACATCCGTCTCCTGAGGTGGTCAGGCTGCTGTTGGTGTTGAAGTTGACGATGGCTCCAAGCACATCCTTGTCGGTGACGTTCCAGTCTTCCTGCACACGGATATTATGACCGTTGCCGTTCCAATCCATATTAGTGTCTGACCTCTGCACGCTTGAATAGTCGGTTCCGTACCATTTGGTTTCTCTCGCTTCAGCATCCTGTGTGTTCCAATACGGTGTATATGAGATACTTGTGTAAGTCTTCTCAGTCTTATATCTGAGGTTTGCCGCTCCGTTGAAACCTCCTGAAACATTCTCTGCGTTTTTCCTGAAATATAGTCCACCAGTTGCAGAAAGTGAACCGCTCAGTCCATGCATAAACCCTTTTCTGGTCTTGATGTTTATGATGCCGCCTGAGCCTTCTGCATCATATTTTGCGGAAGGACTTGACATCAGTTCCACTTTTTCTATGGTATTGCCAGGATTTCCTTTAAGGTACACTTCAAGGTCCTTTCCCGACATATTCGAAGGTCTTCCGTCAATCCATACTGCTACACTTGCTCCGTTGAGCTGGATATTGCCATCCTTGTCAACTGTAACGCCGGGAGAGTTCTTCAGAACATCCAGAGCAGTACCTGTCTGAGCCACTGCCAGTTCCGAAACATTGAGCACAATCTTGTCGAACTGATGCTCAATCAGTTCCCTCTTTCCTGTAACCACTGCGGATTCAAGAGCTTCCTCGTCGTTTTCCAGGACGATTTCCACCAGGCTGATATCCCCATCCTGCATCCTGTCGATGACATCAGAAAGACAGACAGTATATTCCTTATATCCTATAAATGAGCAAAGGAGGGTATATTCCCCATAGTCCACATTGTCGGTTTTCATTTCAAATGTCCCATCATCGGCAGTACTTGTCGCACATATGACTTTCCCATCCTTGTCTATAACCGCTACAGTAGCATATCCTACTGCATTCTCGCTCTTGTCGGAAACCTTTCCTTTGATGTTGTCCGAACTGTTTTTTGCATTTGCATTGATGCTGCTCAGGCAAACTGTTGCCGCTATTGCAAAACTGATGATTTTTTTCATTTTCTCCGTAATACTATTTTACTGGTGTATTAGTATTTTAATACACTGCAAAGAAAAATATAATTATTCAGATTAGCAAATTTTTTTGAGGATTACTTAGAAAAAATATCAGATTTTTCTGAAACGGGCACAGCACCAATTGTCTATGCTGTCGTCAGAGAGAAATTCGAGCCCATTATTGGTGGCCATACCTATTATCATTGGAAGGTCTTCTCTGTAGAAACCACTGACATACAGGTGGCCGTCTTTCCGCAGTGATCTGGAGTAGGTTGGGATGTCCTGAAGCAGGATGTTCCTGTTGATGTTTGCCAATATCAGGTCGTATGAGGAAAGTTGGAGCAGGGAGGCATCTCCGCAGTAGGTCTGAATCTTCTTGCCAGCTTGGTTCCGCTTGGCATTGTCGTAGGCGGAAATGGCTGCCACTGCGTCTATGTCTATGCCGATGACCTTTTCTGCTTTCATTTTTGCAGCGAGGATTGCAAGTATGGCAGTGCCGCAACCCATATCCAAAACAGTTTTGCCTTCAATGTCTGCGGGATTGTTCAACATAGCGCGGCACATCATATATGTAGTCTGATGATGTCCCGTTCCGAAGGCCATTTTGGGATCGATGGTGATTGTGTACTTCGTCCGTTTCAGTCCTTTGTGGAAGGATGCCTTCACGGTCAACTTGTTATCTACAACTATAGGTGTGAAATTGCTTTCCCAGACGGCGTTCCAGTTGACCGGAGGAATCAGTGCGGATGTCCATTCCAGTTCAAATCCCATTCCTTCCAGTCCGCTTACGACAACCTTCAGGTCCTGGGCATTGTAGAGTTCCTTCTGAACATAACATTTTAGGAAGGGCTCCTCCTGGGTGAAGGATTCAAACGGCAGTTCGCACAATTCTGCAGATACGATTTCAGCATTTTCTTCCGAAAATGGAGTGATTTTTATGGATACTTCGATATATTCCTGGCTGTTCATATATTCTTGTTATTTATTTTCTTCAACTTTTGTTTCTTCAATCTTGCCTTCCCTTTCCTGCCCCTCACCATCGTCCTGCCCGGCAGCTTCCTTTTCAGCCCTCTCCTGTTCTGCTTCCAGTGCAGCTTCCTGGGCCTCAGCCTCCTCCATTTGCTTCTGCTCCTGCTCGGAAAGCGGCTCCAGTTCCTCCTGGGCTGCATTCACATATCCTGTCTTCCTCTTTTCCTCTTCCAGAGCCTCCTGACGGTTGCTCTCATTGACAGCAGCCTCGACGCCTTTTTCAAATATGCCCTTTATGGATTCCATAAGATTGATTCTGGTGTCATCTATTACGGACGAAAATGCAGGGATGTTGGTGTTTTTGTATTTTGCCTTGCCAATTTTGAATTTCATATGGTCGAAATCAGGTCCAAACAAATTGATGCCTATTTTGAACAGGAACGGAGACCTGATTACGGAAATATGATATTTGAACGACATGTCAAGATTCTGTATTCCGCTCATTGCCAACTTGTAACGGTCAATGTTGAGCACGAACGGGAACACCTCGATTGTGTTGTCCTTGATAACGCCCTCCACCTTCATATTGTCAATGAAACCGACCTTTTTGTTCTTGAACAGAAGTTTGCGCGCCAGTGTCCTGAACATCTCGTTGTCGCGTATGGTGAGGTTATCGCCGCTGATTCTCATCACTCCATTGATGCTCGGCATAATGACATTCATATTGGTGTCAAGGTCTGCAGTAGCTGCCATCTCGCAGTTTAGAAGTCCGGAGAATGATTTCAGCATCGGCATCAGCGAATCCACAGCAGGCATCAGGGAAATGACTTTTTCTGCGGTTATGTCCTTGAAATTGAAGTTGAAACCGGCTTTGATGTCGTCCTTGTTACGGGTTGCGTAGAAACCATCGAAACTTATGTCGCCCATATTGGAAGTCGCTGTGGTGTTGGTAATCTGGACGCATCTTTCCTTCATCACGATTTTGGATACAGCCTTCTGAATGTCAAGGTCTATGTAGTTGATGTTCCTTGCATCAATATCTATGTTAGCATTGATGTTCGAAGGGATTACAAACAGTGGTGCAGGAGCATCTTCCTCCTCTTCCACATCTGTAGTTACCATCTGCAGGAATTCTGAGTTGGAAGCCCCTTCCAGACCGGAGGCCTGCTCCGGAGAAAACTTCGCACCTACTGCATAAGCCTTCAGCAACTGGTTCGCATCCATTCCGTTGGAATACAGGTCAAGGTCAAGCTTGATTATGCCTCTGCCCAGAAGGGCCCTGCGGATGCCCGTCAATGCACCCTTTGCTGCCAGATGTGATTTCCCGGACATAACTGCAAGGGTGTCTATGCTGATGGTGTTGTTGGTAAAATGAATCCCGCACCCCCTCAGGAAGTTCTTCAGTGGTAAATACGGAGTCATCAGAATTCCTGTCCTGACACTGAGGTCTCCTTCCAGGTCCCACTCCCTGAAATATTTGGCCATTGCCTGGTCAAGATGCAGATTTGGATCCTTCTTCCTGAAGTCATCATCTTTGAGCCAATCAGGGATAGGTTTCTTGATACGGTTGGCCTTTGCATAGATGAAGAGGGAGTCTCTCGGTACCCCTGGATAGACCTTGGATAGGGAATCAAGGTAGTGGTTGACCTTTTGTTTCCTTTCAATCGTATTCATTCCCGCCGTAGCCTTGAAGGATGCATCTGTAAGGATGGCCCTGTTGTAGTCGCTCTTGAGGTAAATTCGTTTGTTGTCAGAACTTACGGTCATTACGGGGATTTCCTTATGGCCTTTCTTCGGTCTGAGGAACAGACTGTTGCTTGTCTTGTCCAGAGTGACATTGGCGCCATCGGCATCAGTAACCAGGAGTTTGTCTGCATTAATCCTGATTCCTAGAGGGTTGATTCTTGTGGTGTCTTCCGGCTCCTGAGTGTTAACTGCATTTTTGACTTCAATGGAAATCTTCTTGCCTTCAACCAGAAAACCATCCTTGTAGTTGACGAAAAGACTGTCGATTCCGCC
Source organism: uncultured Bacteroidales bacterium (assembly GCA_945870315.1). Taxonomy (GTDB): domain Bacteria; phylum Bacteroidota; class Bacteroidia; order Bacteroidales; family UBA932; genus Cryptobacteroides. Next base: position 8,098 of record CAMBRR010000049.1, on the reverse strand, counting down.
AGTGAGAGCCAGCATCCTGAAAGTTTTGCCGGGATCCTTCCTGGACTTCCGCTCAACCGGGGACAGCCCGATATTCACATTGTCAAGATCAAGAAAGATAGTGTCCCTTGGAGAATTGAATTTCAGACAATTACATTCAATACTTCCTTTCAGGTCAGCCTCTGCGAAATTATAAAGGTCCAATTGAGATAGAAGCGCCTTACCGTTGATTGTTCCCCTTATGGCTCCCCTGGCCTCGATTCCTAGACTGTCCGGGATGAAAATCCTTTCCAGGGTGTCAAGCTCTGCATCCAATGCTGCATCTACTCCAATCAGTGGGTCCTCTCCAAGTAGATCTCCTACTGAAGCATTCATCTTCAGGGCCAGCCCTTTGGTTTCAATCCGACAGTTTTCAATCGATGCCTTGATGATGTTGCTGCTGTCGTTTGCAGCCCTTGCGCTTAGTCTGACGTTCAGCGGATATTTGATATCAGAATGCCTGACCTGTGCCTGAGGTACGTCCAGTTGGATATCAAAGGCCGGAAGATGCCCTGTAGATGGTATGTAATCTCCGTGGCATAGGGCCCTGAGATCAATGCAGGCATCGGTGCTGATTTTCTGTGCCTGGGGAACAAAATGGCTGACAACATCCTTCAGCAGGGCATCCAGCTTGCAGTTGTCAATCATAAGGTTGGCATCCACCCCTATGCATCCGGTCTTGAACAAAAAGGAAGCGTCCCCCTCAAGCGGAATACCTGCGATCTCGGCCTTCAATCTGCTCAGGTTGACGGCAGGAACTGTGTCTTTAGGAAGGGCAACTGATGTGGAAAGCTCCAATGGGATAAATGTCCTTCCGAATGTGCTTGTGGCATAAAGGGCTTTGGCTGAGGCCTTTACATCCATATGTCCCCTGTGTTCCATCACCTTGAAACTGTCCATCCCGAAGGCAATGGTATCAGCGGACAACCGGCCTGCAACGAAGAGACTGTCCATATCCAGGCTCATCCTGTTGGATGAAACCCGTCCAGTCGTAAGCCTTCCTTTAAGTTGCAACTGTTTGAGATTGATAGTGGCGAAAAGGGTGTCGATGCAGTCCGTGTAAACAATGTGCGGCCTTCCGACAAGGATTACCTGGCCTATCCGGATTTCAGGCAAGGATGATTCTGCCTCCTGCTCTTGCCCTTCCTCCTGCTCTTGTTCTTGTTGACCGGATTCTGTGATGAAAATGTCCCAGTTGCATCTTGAGTCACTGTACCTGTGGGCGAATATCCTTGGCTTTTCAAGGTTGATGTATGGGATGCTGATTTTTCCGGTGAGAAGTGTGAAAAGGTTGAGGCTTGCCGAAAATTCCTTGAAACTTGCAAGAGTATCAGCCTCCGCCCCGCAGCCGTGGAACATAAGTTCTCCGCTCACACCCTCACTGGAAACAGCTTTGAATCTGTCAGCAGGGTAGGTTATGGAAAAATCCTCAAGAGTGAGGCTTGCATTGGGGAAGTGACTGAACATTGACAGCCCGGCCTTTCCGAAGTTTAGATTGCCGTCAATGTATTTGTTGCCGTATTTGTTTATGAGTGAGGTTAATACCGCTGGAGAAAGAGCAAAGTGAATCACTAGAATCAATCCTGCAAATATTCCTAAAAGTGATGCAATCACCTTCAAAGTGACTACTGCATACCTTGGCATTCTTCTCCTTTTATCCGTATTTGATTCCATTTTTATTCCTATTCAGATTTGGCGAACGCAAAGGTAGCAAATTATGCGATTGTGTAAAATATATGCGGTTTCAGATTTGGATAAGATTTTTAATAATGTTACTTTTGCGATGATTTGTGATTAACGAATAAACAGGTTGATATGGACAGTCCATTCACTTATGACCACTATGTAACCGGGAAAAATTTCATAGGCAGAAAGGTGGAGTGCAACTCCCTCGCCAATCTGCTGGAAAAAGGTGAAAATGTGGTTATATACTCTCCTTCAAGGACCGGCAAAGCCTCGCTTATCCAGCAGACGCTCTTCAATATGAGAGTCTCCGGAAAGCCTTTTATGGTGGCTCAGGTTGACCTTTTCAATGTACGTAATACGGAAGACTTCCTGCTGACTTTTGCAAAGGGTGTCATCCGCCCTCATTTTTCAACTCCTGACGAATATGCTTCGGTTGTGGAAAAATATCTTCAGGGCACGCACTTCGTATTCGATATGATGAAATTCTCCACTCGTGACGAGGTTGTTTCCCTCGACTCGGCTCCCGATAAGGATGATATCAGTGCAATGCTCAGACTGCCACAAGCTCTTGCATCAGACAAAAATCTGCCTTTCCACATAGTCATATCAGACTTTCAGAACATTATGATGACTGATGACTATGATCGGATTGTAGCATCCCTGAAGGATGTTTTTTCAGAGAATGCATCTTCTCAGGGGGCCAGAGTGGATTTCATTCTTTCCGGTTCCAAGGTCAATGCGATGAAATATATATTCGAGCAAAGAAAGGACTTCTTCAGGCAGGTAACCCCTCTGCCGATATATAGCTTTGATGAGAAAGAGATTGTAGATTATGTGATAAAAGGTTTTACGGTCAGCGGAAAGGTAATCGAACGAGACTTGGTTTCAGGCGCCTGCAGGCTTTTCAAATTCAATATGTGGTACATCAATCAGTTCTTTTCCATTTGTGATTCGATGTCCAAGGGATTCATTAATGCAACGATTCTGATGGATGCCCTAAATGCTGTGATTGCTATTCATCAGCCTCGTTTCCAAGCGATTACAGATGACCTTACAGATTTCCAGATGAGCCTTTTGAGAGCTGTTCTGGACGGGGTAGTCAAGTTCAGTTCTGTCGAGGTCATTGAAAAATACGGACTCAATTCTTCGGCTAATGTCAGGAGGGTGAAGGATGCATTGATGAAGAAGGAGGTAATCAGTTTCAATGAAAAGGAAGAACCGTATTTCCTTGATCCTTTGTATCAATACTGGATTACCAATATTTTCTGGGAAATAAAAGAACCGATAAGGTAGTTATGGCTAAGAAAAAAATTGTTGTGCTGACGGGGGCCGGGGTCAGCGCCGAAAGCGGAGTAAGCACCTTCAGGGATAGCGACGGTCTATGGGAAAACCATCGTGTTGAAGATGTCGCTACATTGGAGGGCTGGTACCGTGACAGGAAGATGGTCCTGGATTTTTATAATGAAAGGAGGGCTCAACTTCCCCAGGTCAAGCCCAATGCGGCCCACATTGCAATAGCCTCTTTGGAGAAAGATTATGATGTTCAGGTGATTACCCAGAATGTGGATAACCTTCACGAGAGGGCAGGAAGCACTCGTATCATCCACCTTCACGGAGAACTGACCAAGGCCAGGCCGGAGAACTGCTACAACGAGATGGACGGTTTTAGCGAGGAGTCTGTGCTGGACATAGGGTATGAATCCATCCATATTGGAGACCTTGCTACAAATGGTTCCCAACTACGCCCGCACATCGTATGGTTTGGGGAGGCCGTTCCGAATATCGGCAAGGCCATAGATGCTGTGGAACAGGCTGACATCCTCCTCATTGTCGGAACTTCTCTGCAGGTTTATCCTGCTGCTGGTCTATATGCCTACGCCAAGGCATCTATACCTATATATATAATAGATCCGAAGGATGTTCCGGTCAGGGATACCCGACTGATGCATATCAGGGATGTAGCCACCAGGGGAATGCAGACCTTCATAGAAACTATTTCAAAGCAATAAAAACCAATAATTAATACTAAACTATTATGGAAAAAGATTTTAGACAAGTTGCCCAGAGCTGGTTGGACGGCAATTTTGACCAGCAGACCAAAGATCAGATAAAGGAACTGATGGCCTCTGATCCAGTTGCCCTTGAGGATGCATTCTACCGCAATCTCGAATTCGGTACAGGTGGACTCAGGGGAGTGATGGGAGTCGGCACCAACAGGATGAACAAATACACCGTCGGAATGGCTACTCAGGGCCTTGCCAACTATATGAAGGCAAATTGTCAGGGAGAACTTTCTGTATGTATTTCCTTCGACAGCCGCAACAACAGCGAGGCTTTTGCAAAGATTGCAGCCGATGTGCTTTCTGCCAATGGAATAAAGGTCTATATCTTTGACAAACTTCATCCGATAGCCTTGATGAGTTTTACTGTAAGGACCAAGAAGGCTACTGCCGGAATCATGATTACAGCTTCCCATAACCCTAAGGAGTACAATGGATACAAAGTGTTCTGGTCTGACGGAGCCCAGGTCATTTCTCCTGTTGACAAGGACATCGTGGCTGAGGTTGCCAAGATTACCGATCCTTCGATGGTGAAGTTCGAAAGGGGAGAGGATGCTGCTCCGATTCAGGTTATGGGACACGAGATGGATGAGGCGTATCTTGAGGCAGTTTCAACCCTGATGCTTTCTCCTGAGTCCCGTGCCAGACATAAGGATATCAAGATAGTATATACTCCTATTCACGGTTCCGGTGTGAACATCGTACCTGAATTCCTCCAGAAACTCGGATTTGAAAATATCTATCACGTTCCTGAGCAGGACGTTGTCGATGGCAATTTCCCGACTGTGGATTCTCCTAATCCGGAAGAACCTGGCGCGCTTGCTATGGCAGTGGCAGTGGCTGACAAGGAAGGCGCGGATATCGTGATGGCTACAGACCCTGATGCTGACCGCCTTGGAATTGCCATCCGTGACAATGAAGGCAAGATGGTGCTGATGACTGGAAACCAGACTGCTTCCATCCTTACCTATTACATCCTTCGCCGTTGGAGCGAACTGGGCAAGCTTTCTGGAGACAAATACTGTGTCAAGACCATAGTAACCACCGAACTCATCCGTGCCATTGCGGACAAATACGGAGTGAAGGTTTATAATGTGCTCACCGGCTTCAAGTGGATTGCCGACATCGTTAAGAAGAACGAGGGCAAGGGTGAGTTCATTTGCGGCGGTGAGGAAAGCTACGGCTTCAACATCGGTGAGTATGTTCGTGACAAAGATGCTCCTATCTCCTGTGCAATGGTAGCAGAGTGCGCTGCCTGGGCTGCAGACCAAGGCAAGACTTTGTATCAGCTTCTTCAGGATATCTATGCAGAATTCGGATATTTCAAGGAGTCTCTCATCTCTGTTGTACGCAAGGGTAAGACAGGCGCTGAGGAAATCGCCCAGATGATGGTTGACTATCGCAACAACCCTCCGAAGGAACTTGCCGGTTCTCCGGTTGTGAAAGTTGTGGATTACAGCAAGCCTGAGACTACCGGACTTCCATCTTCCAATGTACTTCAGTTCTACAATCAGGCTGGTGACGTTGTGACGGTTCGCCCTTCAGGTACTGAGCCTAAGATCAAATTCTACTTCGGAGCAAAGGGAGCGGATGCTGATGAGAAAATTGCAGCCCTCCGTGCTCAGTTCGGCAAATAAGGTATTTAATAATAGGTAGAAATTCTTTCAGTCGGTCGCGCAACAGTTCAATCGTTTTCTGCTTGTAGCGGCCGACTGTTTTTACGCTGATATTCATCTCTTCGTAATCGCGGAGACTTAAATTTCTTATTTCAAAAATTGGTTTATTGTATTTCAATAATGTATATTTGTGGTTTGAACTAATAGCCACAAATATGCAATCTAAGCACGAACAATTCGACTACTGCTGCAGCAAAGATGGTCACGGACTAAAATATCCAGGCTTTTCTGCTGTTTTCATTCAGACATTTTCCATTGATGATGCATTGAGGTTCTCTTTGCCCCAATCTGCGGTTCTTCCTCAGGATGAGTATGATGCCGTGATGAAGAAAATAGCGAAGAAGGCCGATGAAACCAAAGTGTTTGATTCTCTTGCTGAATTTATGGACAGACCTGCTGTCCTTATGAAACAGACAATCGAGAAACAAATCTTCGTAATGCAGGAATCTTCTGAAATAATCCCATCCAAAGATGCCAATTATGTCGATTTTGACAGCAGGAACGTTTATCGGTTTTCTTTTAAAGGATTTGATTTTGAGATGCCTTTGAAGCCGAATGAAGAGCAGGATTTCGATTCTGTGGTGTTGTCTGGCCACGCTTTTGTCGAGATGTCCCTGTTTTTCGGCCATACAGTTTCCATAACTTACCGTTTCTGTTTCAACGGTTATGCAGCCAAACTGTCAGAACCTGTAGTAACTGACCACATCATTGCCCTGCTCTCCACATATCTCGGCGCTGAATTCTGGAGTTACGATCCTGTGAAACCTAACCACCAGAGCACTCCTGCGGATCAGGGCCCTGAAGAAAGTGACGACCAGGAATCGGAGGCAGACATCAACCTCATTACTGAATTCTATGTATATAATTTATGGTACTCCGATGAGGGAAAATACTTGCAGACTCCACGTGAGAAAATTGACCTGACTGGTAAGGGCAGGACCTTCGATGCCATATGCAATATCTATAAACAATTCATCTATAATTCCTGTACTATATTCAAACCGGACCTTACCAAGCAGGAAATGGTCAAGTATCTGACCTGGCGTAAATCGAACCCTGTCAATGTGACTTCAGACAACCACTATGCGATGCTAGATATTTGGGAGAACATCATGCATCCGGCATATGATGAAGATGGGAATGAACGCGACATATTCGCCAAGAATGCTCCTGAAGAATTTTCGGAAGCGGGGATAATCAATCATTTGCGTGATTTCCACAAACCTGAACTGATTGGCTTGATGTCGTTGTATCAGTGCGAATGGCCATACCGTGATCCCGAAGCCTATGATGATGTATGTGGAAGAAATATCGCCATTGACACCGATGACCTTGTGCTAGTGGGCAATTGTATGGCAGTTGTAATCGGAACATATGAAAGGCGTGGTACGGAGGTGATTGAAGGTAAAAAGGAAGGAAAGACTGATGGAAAGATGCAGAAGCAGGGAGTGGTGTGGGCCGATCACGTGAAGGAAAGAGCGAAATATCATGTGAGCTGGGCTGAGTATCTGATGATTCTGCAGATGGTGCTGGCTAAAAAGCATATTATCGGAATTGCCAAGGACCAGCTCATTGAAGTTGCGATGACGGCAAATAACAAGTCTTCTGAAGAATTGATCGGCCAGAATGCGGAAGTCGGAATCCGTCTTTCAAGGATGATTCTCCAGCTGGATGTGGTGAAGTATTCCAAGTTTACCTCTCATGTTGTGATGTTTGACAGAACCACAGAGCGTCTTAACCTGGAAAAGGATATGGAACAGTTCAACAATATCAGCGGAATGGTGGACAGCAGCCTTCATAACCTGAGCGACTACAAGGCGATGAAATCTGACTTCCTCCTGAATATTATCCTTGCCTTCATCTCTTGCGCCTCCACCTTCGAGTTGTTGTTCCAGAATTCGGAAATGCCGTTCCTGTCATATTTCAACATTTCCTCCAGCGGTTTCGCTGCTTGGCTGGTGACAATTGTAGCCTGCGTTACCTTGTTTGCCATCTTGTTGGTTGCCAAGGGATTCATCAAGAAACTATATGAATCTTTAAAGAATCGCAATTTAAGAAAAGAATATGAAACATATAGAGATAATTTCCGCAAGCAGAGATGATGCCTCTGCTTTATGTGACATTTTCCTAAGTCATATCACAGCCCATCCGGAATATATTTCTCACGGTGAAGTCCAGATGGGAGTGGGTGTGACGCAATACAGCGGCGGTTTCATTTCAAAGCCCTCACCTGATGCCCGCCAGAAGTGGATGAACTACATATATGCCAACTTTGACGACTCTGCCTCCAACATCGTTCTGAAGGCGGTTCCAAATAGCGGGGCGGATGATTCCACACCTGGTAGTGCTTCGGAACAGGAAATCGCCGGTTTTTGCGTAGCTCAGATAACTGACGACGGGGATGAACCTTTCGGGATGCTCTGCGACGTGCTTGTCAAGGAAGAATACCGAGGCAGGGGAGTGGGCACGGCTCTTGTGAACCGTGCCATAGAATGGCTTCGTTCCAAGGGCATCAAGGACATATACCTTGAATCCGGTCTCAACAACCACGCTGCCCACGAATATTTTGAGCGCCACGGCTTCCATCCGATTTCACACATTTTCAAACTTGCCTGAACAATCATATCAATAATTTTGATATATTTGCCGGATTTCTTA
>CAMBRR010000048.1 GCA_945870315.1 uncultured Bacteroidales bacterium | reverse complement strand
GGACACTGTTCGGAATAGATAAAGTTTTTCTATATTTGCGTATTATGCGCACTGCGGTAGTCATACTGAACTGGAACACGGAAGGATTTCTGAGACAATTCCTCCCCGCCTTGCTGGATTCGGTCAAGGGATTGGATTCAGTCGAAGTGGTGGTGGCCGACAATGCCTCAACAGATGGCTCGTCCAAGGTTCTGAAGGACGAATTCCCCCAGGTAAGGACCATTCAACTGGACAAGAATTATGGCTTCACAGGCGGCTACAACAGGGCGTTCAGACACCTTATGGAAGAAGACGGAGAAAATGCTCCGGAATACTTCCTGCTGATGAACTCCGACATTGAGGTCAGCCGTGGATGGATAGAGCCTCTTATCCAGTGGATGGACAGCCATCCCGAGTGTGGAGCCTGCGCGCCCAAGTTGCACTCCTGGCAGAACAAGGATATGTTTGAATATGCTGGAGCCGCAGGTGGATATATCGACAGGTTCGGCTATCCATTCTGCAGGGGCAGGGTTATGTCCAGGGTCGAGAAGGACTATGGGCAATATGACTCCCCCGCTGAAGTATTCTGGGCCACAGGTGCCTGCCTGATGGTACGCTCTAAGGTTTATGAGAGTCTCGGAGGTCTGGATGAGAGGTTTTTTGCCCATATGGAAGAAATTGACCTATGCTGGAGGATGAAGCTAATGGGTTATCGGGTTGAAGTAGTGCCCTCATCCGTAGTATGGCATCTGGGCGGAGGGACTCTGCCGGCATCTTCACCCTTCAAGTTGCGGCTCAACTACCGGAACAACCTGCTGATGCTCTCCAATAACCTGGCCAGGACCTATGCAGTGAGCCTTGTACGAAAAGGCTGTTCAATTCACCAGGCCGCTCTCAAAGGATGCAGAAAGGCCTCTGCACAGATTTTCAAGAGAATGATACTGGACGGAATGTCGGCGGCGGTCTATCTGTTGACCTTCAAAATAGACAGTTTCAATGCCGTCGTTTCAGCACACAGGCAATACAGGGAGTTGGTCAGGAAGCCGGACAAGAAGCAAGTCGAAGAGTATCTATCCGTTTTCGCAGACAAGGCATCGATTGTCGGCATATATCCGAAATGGATTGTATTTCAATACATTCTCAGGGGTGACAAAATATTTTCATACTTGAGAAAATCTAACGCACTATGAAGATAATAATTGCTGGAGCCGGGGAAGTCGGCTCACACCTTGCCAAGATGCTAAGTGGTGAGGACAACGAAATAACCGTAATTGACATATCGCAGGAAAGGCTGGATACCTTGTCTGCCAATACCGATGTGGTAACCGTAACCGGCAATCCTTCCGCCATCCATACACTCCTGTCGGCAGGGGTTCAGGATGCCGACCTTTTCATCGCCGTCAATCCGTCCGAGTCACAGGATGTCAACATTGTAAGCGCAATGCTTGCCAAGAAACTCGGCAGCAAGAAGGCTACAGCCAGAATCAACAACGAGGAATATCTGTCATACGAAAACAAGACCATCTTTACCGAGATGGGCATAGACCTGCTATTCTATCCGGAGAAGATTGCCGCCGGGGAGATCGTGGACCTGCTTGAAAGAACAGCATCCACTGATTCTCTGGACTTTGCGCGAGGCAAACTGCAGCTGGCAGTATTCAGGCTGGAAGAAGATTCCCCCCTTATCGGTGTCAACATGGCTCAATTCAGCCAGACAGCGGCGGAAGACGGGCTGAAATATCGCGTCGTGGCCATTTCAAGGGGAGATGACACCATCATTCCGAAATTTGACACCAAATTCAAGTACCATGATCTGGTCTTCATCATCTCCAAGAGAGAAGGTATGGAAATGCTGATGAAATATATCGGCAAGAAAAATATCGAAATCAAGAATCTGATGATTCTTGGCGGAAGCCCTATCGGAGAGATGGTTGCCACGCAGCTTAGCAGAAGGCTGGATTCCATCAAAATCATAGAAATCAACAAGGAGAAGTGCCTTGAACTTTCAGAGAGTCTTCCCTCCAATGTGATAGTAGTAAATGGGGATGGCCGCAATTCTGATATGCTCCTGGAGGAGTCCATCCGGGAATATGACGCCTTCGTGGCAGTCACCAACAATTCCGAAACCAACATCCTCGCCTGCGTAGCTGCAAAAAGGCTTGGTATCGCAAGGACCATCGCCGAAGTCGAAAACCTGGAATACATTCGTCTTGCGGAAAGTATGGGAGTGGACGCCGTCATCAACAAAAAACTCATTACAGCCGGCAGAATCTTCAAGTTTACCCTCTCCAGCAAGGTCAGATTCATAAAATATATGAGCGGCACCAATGCAGAGGTACTCGAATACATAGTTGCTCCGGATACTAAAATCACGAAATGCCCGCTGAAAGATATGAATTTCCCTCAGCACGCCATCATTGGAGGCATCATAAGGGGCAATGACTCATTCATAGCAGTCGGAGACACTTACATTCAGGCATATGACCGTGTGGCTGTATTCGCCCTGCCGGAAGCAATCAAAGAAGTGGACCGCTTCTTCCGATAGCAATTTTCAGTCTTCATAATAAAAATACGATGGCAAGCTATCTTCAGATTGAAAACATCTCCAAATCGTACGGGCCGAAAGTTCTGTTCGAACACATAGGTTTCAATATCAACGAAGGCGACAAGATTGCGCTGATTGCCCCGAATGGAACAGGCAAGACTTCTCTGATGCGCATTCTGGCCGGAAAGGACAAGTCCGACTCCGGAGGCAAGATAATGTTCCTCAAGGACATAAGGATTGCATTCCTGGAACAGGACTATGAGTTTGATCCTGAGAAAAGCATCTTTGACCAGATAATGGCATCCAGCAGCGAATATGTCAGCCATCTGGACCAGGAGCATCTCTGGGAGTACGAACACAGGGTGCAGAAGTTTCTCACCAACTTCAACCTGCCTGACAGTAACCAGAAAATGAAGGAATTGTCAGGAGGCGAAATAAAAAGAGTCGCCCTGACACAGATGCTTGCAAGCGAGGCGGATTTCTTCATTATGGATGAGCCGACCAACCATCTGGACATAGATGCAATTGAGTATCTAGAGGGATTCCTGAGCCGTTCAAGATGTACCCTGCTGATGGTCACTCACGACCGCTATTTCCTTGACAGAGTGTGCAATACGGTTATGGAAATGGACCGCGGAGCCATATACACATACAAAGGCAACTATCAGAACTACCTGGAAAAGCGTGAAGAAAGAATCGCCAACTACAATGCCGAGACTGACAAGGTCCGGAACATCCTGCGCAGGGAACTGGAGTGGATGCGAAGCACCCCTTGCGCCCGCACAGGAAAGGCTCGTTACAGAATCAACGCTTTCTACGACCTCAAGGACAGGGCGGAGCAGGTCTATTCCAGCAAGCAGATTGACCTTACAGATATGAAAGGCCAGGCAAGGCTCGGCACCAAAATCATCAACTGCAAGGGCGTAAGTTTCTACTACGGAGACAAATGCTACCTGGACTCCTTCACCTACAATTTCCAAAGATACGACAAGGTGGGAATAGTGGGAAGGAACGGAGTCGGCAAGTCCACCTTCCTGAACCTTATGACCGGGAACTATACTCCGGATATGGTCAGCACCCCTCCAGCCCTGTTGGAGGGCACGATAGACAGGGGCGAATCGCTCAAAATCGGTTATTACCGCCAGAGCGGAATGTCATTCAATCCTGAAGACACCGTACTGGACGTTGTCAACGACACCCGCCTGCTAAACCGTTTCCTCTTTCCTCACAATATGCTCAACAACAAGATAGGCACTCTGAGCGGCGGTGAAAGGAGACGGCTATATCTGCTGACCATACTTATGCAGGAGCCTAACTTTCTTGTATTGGACGAGCCGACGAATGACCTTGACATCGTGACTCTGAACATATTGGAAGAGTATCTCAAGGAGTTTTCCGGCTCGCTTCTGATTGTTTCACACGATAGGCATTTCCTGGACAAGCTGGTGGACCACCTTCTTATTTTCTGCGGAGATGGAGTCATAAAGGACTTTGTGGGCAGTTACAGCGAATATCGGGAATATATAAAGGAATATGAAGCTGAGCAAAAGGCCAGAGAAAGGGCTCAGGAACAGGCTGCCAAACAGCAAAGGGCAGCAGAGGCATCTTCACCTGCCCCGGTAAAAAAGGTAAAGCTTTCCTGGAAGGAACAGAGGGAAATGGAGCAACTGGAAAAGGACCTGGAAGAACTAGCCGCCGAAAAGGCAGAACTTGAAGCACGCCTGAGCGACGGGACACTCCCGTTCGACAAACTCCAGGAGGCCTCAGAGCGCATCGGAGAAATCATCGCCCTTACCGACGAAAAGGAACTCCGCTGGCTGGAACTTTCAGAAAAAGCATAATCCAGTCATTTCCGAAATTGGACGTATTGACTTCTCTGAGCGGAGGAATCGATTCCTACATATAGTAATCACAGTTGAGGTTGTTCAGTATGTCCATCTGGGTATAGTTGTCTTTCTGGGCAACCGTCTTCCCGAGTATAATCCAGTCAACCAAGGCGTTGACCGCCGCAACTGTCTGTTTGTCAGTGTGCTGGGCAATCAGATACTTGACCTGGCCGGAACGCAGTGCAGCGACATTCTTTTCCAGGACATCGAAGCCTACCACTCGACAGTCAGTTATGTTCTTCCTCTTAAGATATGACGCCACAAGGTGAACCCTGGAATTGAGCATCACTATATACTTTTTCTGATGGTCATCTGCGAACGCTTCATCCAAAGTCTCATCAATTTTCCCGGCATCGATAGGATCTATGATGACATTCTGCACCGTAGCGGCAGGATAATGCTCAGACATATAGTCCAGAAAGCCTGTACGGCGAGTGAGAGTAGGGTCTGACAACCCCTTCTTGTCCCTGGCGATTCTGACCAGATAGACTTTCTTGACATCCTGATCCATAGTAAGGATATCTGCACAAAGATAGCCGCTCTGATACATAGGCATACCGAAATATGCAAAATAATCATCATCTTCCAGCTTGGAATCCACATATATATATGGTATGCCCCTGGCTGAGAGTTCCCTCACGAAGCGCAGGGTTTCAGCGCGGAACATCGGGGCAATGATGACACCTGAAGGGGGATTCTGAAGGATGTCCTCACAAACCTTCTGGAAAGACTCGATGTTATACTGGTCATAACGCACCGGCTGAACTTCGACTCCGTATCTTGACACCAGGTCGGCTGCCTCGGCGATACCCTTGTCAGTCAGGGACCAGAACTCTCCCGTAAAGAATTCCGGAATAAGGCATTGTATTATATGGTGCTTGCGGGATGCAAGCATTGATGCGTACATATTGGGCTTGAAACCCAGTTCTTCAATAACCCTCAATACCTTCTCACGACTTTTTTCAGACACCTCTCCCCTGTCGTGCAAGACACGGTCAACCGTGCCTTTTGAGACACCGGCGGCTTTGGCTACGTCGTTGATGGTAATTTTGCCTTCCTGTTTATGTTCTTCCATCTGTGTGAGTTTTTGTCAGAATTTACAAATATGGAAATATTATCGATATTTTCAAAGTATTTGACAATAGAATGAATATTTATCCGTTACCGTACACGGAAATCGAAAATAATTATTACTTTTGCAGCCGAAATTTTGAAATACAGGAATTTTGGAGAATTCCTTAAGAAATTTAGCAATCAATTTGTAACTAAAACATAACGAATTATGCCAAAAGTAATTACATTCGGAGAGATTATGCTCAGGCTTTCTACTCCAGGCTATTTGAGATTTTCACAGGCAAAACAGTTCGAAGCCACATTCGGCGGCGGAGAGGCTAACGTAGCAGTTTCACTTGCAAATTATGGCATTGAGACCGAATTCGTTACGCGTTTCCCAAAGAATGACATAGCAGCAAGTTGCATCAAGGACCTTCACAGCTACGGCGTAGGAACCAAGTTCTGCGTTGAAGGCGGAGATCGTCTTGGAATCTATTTCCTCGAAACCGGAGCGGTTGCACGTCCAAGCAAAGTTGTATATGACAGGGCCAACTCTGCAATTGCACAGATTGAAAAAGGTATGATTGACTGGGAGAAAGTTTTCGAAGGCGCTGACTGGTTCCACTGGACAGGCATCACTCCTGCAATCAGCCAGGGAGCAGCCGATGTATGCCTTGAGGCAATAAAGGCAGCCAACAAGCTGGGAGTTACAGTTTCCTGCGACCTGAACTACCGCAAGAACCTCTGGAAATACGGAAAGACAGCCTCTGAAGTGATGCCAGCTCTCGTAGAGGGTTGTGACGTAATCCTTGGAAATGAGGAAGATGCAGAGAAGGTGTTCGGCATCAAACCTGAGGGATTTGACGTTACTGCAACCAAAGGCGAGGTCAATGCCGCAGAATTCGAGAGCGTTTGCCGTCAGCTTATGACAAAATTCCCACGTGCAAAGAAGGTCATCATCACATTGAGAGGTTCCATCAACGCCAACCACAACACTTGGGGAGGAGTTCTGTTCGATGGCGCAACTCTCTATCAATCACCTCGCTACGATATCACCCACATAGTTGACCGCGTCGGCGGTGGCGACTCTTTTATGGGTGGCCTCATCTACGGTCTGCTCACCTACAAGGGTGACGACCAGAAGGCTCTCAACTTTGCAGTTGCAGCATCCTGCCTCAAGCACACCATCTTCGGTGACTACAACCAGGTTACTGTAGCAGAAGTGGAGAACCTGATGAAGGGTGACGGTTCAGGACGCGTTTCACGATAATATTTTTACACAATGGCAAAATACAACAAACAGCAAGTAATAGCAGCGATGAAGGAGACAGGTATGGTTCCTGTCTTCTACCACGCTGATGTTGAGACTGCAAAGGCAGTCCTCAAGGCGTGCTACGACGGTGGCGTACGCGCATTCGAGTTCACCAACAGGGGTGACTTCGCTCAGGAAGTCTTCGGAGAACTGGTAAAATATGCCAACAAGGAACTTCCGGGAATGATTGTCGGTATCGGCTCAGTCGTTGACCCGGGCACCGCTGCCCTCTACCTCCAGCTTGGAGCAAACTTCGTAGTAGGCCCTCTCTTCAATCCTGAGATTGCACCTGTATGCAACCGCAGACTCGTTCCTTACTGCCCTGGATGCGGTACCGTTTCAGAAGTCGGCAAGGCTCAGGAACTCGGCTGCGACCTCTGCAAGGTTTTCCCTGGTGACGTACTTGGACCTGCATTCGTCAAAGGTCTCCGCGCTCCTATGCCTTGGAGCCAGATTATGGTCACAGGCGGCGTGAAACCAACCCGCGAAAACCTCGAAGGCTGGTTCAAGGCCGGAGTGACCTGCGTGGGAATGGGCAGCAACCTCTTCCCGAAAGAAGTTATGGCAGCCAAGCAGTGGAGCAAGATTACAGAGCTTTGCAAAGGCGCACTTGACATTATTAAAGAAGTACGATAAATCATACCGAAATGAGCAATAACACAAACAAACAACTGATGACCAACTGGCGCTGGTGGATGGTGGTGCTCCTCTTCGTGGCAACTACCGTCAACTATATGGACCGCCAGGTTCTTTCCCTCACCTGGAAAGATTTCATTGCACCTGAATTCCACTGGACAGACAACGACTATGGTACAATAACCGCCATATTCTCAATCGTTTACGCAATTTGTATGCTCTTTGCCGGCAAATTCGTTGACTGGATGGGAACCAAGAAAGGCTATCTTTGGGCAATAGGTATCTGGTCCACAGGCGCCTGCTTGCACGCTGCCTGCGGATGGGCTACGATGCACATCCAGGGTTTTGCTGACGTGAAAGCAATGGCAGCCGTCGAGACCGGTTCGGCAGCCGCATTGGCAATCGCCTCTACAAGTGTATGGCTTTTCATTGCCGCCCGCTGCGTCCTCGCCCTCGGTGAAGCCGGCAACTTCCCTGCAGCAATCAAGGTTACCGCTGAATACTTCCCTAAAAAGGACCGTGCATTTGCAACCTCCATCTTCAATGCAGGCGCTTCTGTAGGTGCCCTCGTTGCTCCTGCGACCATTCCGCTTCTTGCCCAGTATTTCAAGAACATCGGAGTAGGCGGTGGCTGGGAGATGGCCTTCATCATCATCGGAGCCTTGGGTTACATCTGGATGGGATTCTGGATGTTTATGTATGACAAACCTCAGAAATCGAAACATGTGAATGAGGCTGAACTGGAATACATCCACCAGGACGACAAAGAGGAAGCCCAGGTTGCAGCCGCAAGCACAGAAGAAGAAAAACAGATTTCCCTTTGGCAGTGCTTCAAATATCGCCAGACCTGGTCTTTCATCGTTGGAAAATTCTTCACAGATGGCGTTTGGTGGTTCTTCCTTTTCTGGGCTCCTGCATATTTCTCAGACCAGTTCGGTTACAAGTCTTCGTCAGGAATGGGTATGGCCCTGATCATCACCCTCTATGCCATTGTGACAGTTCTCTCAATCTTCGGTGGATATCTTCCTAAGATTTTCGTGGACAAAAAGCAAATGAACCCTTATCAGGGCAGGATGCTTTCAATGCTTATTTTCGCATTCTTCCCTCTCTTTGCACTCCTGGCACAGCCTCTTGGCGTTCACTCAGCCTGGTGGCCGGCCATCCTCATCGGTCTTGCCGGTGCAGGACATCAGGCCTGGTCTGCCAACCTATTCTCAACCATCGGAGATATGTTCCCTAAATCTGCAATCGCTACCATCACCGGTATCGGCGGAATGGCAGGCGGTGTGGGTTCATTCCTCATCCAGAAGGGTGCCGGTATGCTTTTCACATACACCGACTCACTTGGCGAGGCTTTCAACTTCATCGGTTTCACAGGCAAGCAGGGCGGATATTTCATCGTCTTCTGCTGCTGCGGTCTTGCATATGTCCTTGCCTGGTCAATTATGAAGGCCCTCGTACCGAAGTACAAGAAAATTGTTCTATAAATCCATAATACCATTATCTATAATCATTCGCAGGAAGGACTGGATGTCGTGATGACACCCGGTCCTTTCATTTTTTTTCTTATATTTGCAACCCATCGGGAAAATGGTCCCGACAAGACACATAAATAATCGAAAAAATGCTGAACAACGCATATTGCTCGGACAAGTACCAGTACACTATGGGAAAGTCCTTCTACGACAATGGAATGAAAGACAAGGTGGCCGTCTTCAATCTTTTCTACAGAAAGGCTCCGGAAAACAACAACTGGGCCGTGGTAAGCGGGACTGACGAGGTCATCGAAATGGTTCAGAATCTTGGAAATATGGATCCCGGATTCTTTGAGAAGTTCCTTCCCGGAGATGAGTACAAGGAGTTCAGGGGCTATCTGAGCGCTATGAAATTCACAGGGAATGTCTATGCTATGAGAGAGGGCGAGATAGCCTTCCCGAACCAGCCTGTCATCATTGTGGAAGGTCCTCTGATTGAGGCACAGGTGCTTGAAACGCCTATGCTCTGCATAATGAACCACCAGATGGCTGTTGCCACAAAGGCTTCCCGCGTATGCAGGGCCACCAACCGTCCTGTCAGCGAATTCGGTTCCAGAAGGGCACACGGTCCATGGGCTGCGACCTATGGGGCGAAGGCTGCCATAATCGCAGGATGCAGCAACACCTCCAACATCCTTACCGGAGTGATGTTTGACTGCGGTTCCACCGGCACGATGGCCCATAGTTATGTTACATCTTTCGGATGCAGTGTTGAAGGCGAACACGAGGCATTCTCCACCTATATCAAAACCCATCACAATGAGCCTCTCATCCTTCTGATAGACACCTATGACACCCTTAAATGCGGTATCCTCAATGCGATGAGAGCATATCGTGAGAATGGCATAGATGACTCATATCCAAAAGGTTATGGTGTCCGTCTTGACAGCGGCGACCTTGCCTACCTTTCCACCGAGTGCAGAAGAATCCTGGATGAAAACGGATTTAAGAAATGTAAGATTTTCGCCACAAATTCCCTCGACGAATATCTCATCACGGACCTTGAAAGACAGGGAGCCTGCATTGATTCATACGGAGTGGGAGACGCCATTGCCACTAGCAAGGCGGCACCTTGTTTCGGCAATGTTTACAAACTCGTCCAGATTGACTCCCAGGCCGTACTCAAGAGGTCGGAAGACAAGATAAAGCTCATCAACCCGGGCTTCCAGATTACATACAGGATAATGAAGAACGACCCGGCAAAGGGAGAAATCTTCAAAGCCGATGTAACCTGCCTTAGGGGAGACTCCCTCAGCCAGAAAATTGAGGCCGGAGAAACCTTCACCATCTGTGATGAATACGACAGGTATAAATTCAAGACTTTTGAAGCAGGTGAATACACTGCCTTCCCTCTGCAGCACAAGGTGATAGAAAACGGACACAGGTGCGTGGAAGTACATACGCTGGCACAGAAGAAAGAGTACTACAACCATACTCTTGCCCACTTCAGCCCAAGCGAAAGACGTCTGATAAATCCACATTATTACAAGGTGGACATATCAGACGACTTGTATAACCTTAAGATGAGCATCATCAATCGCCTTGTGCAGGAGATCAACGATTTCCAGATCTAACGTTTGGTCTTGTAACGGGCGGAAACAGCTCCCTTGGAAATATTCTGAAGCTTACGAGAGATCATCTTGCGGCGTATCGGAGACACTTTGTCAACAAAGAGATTGCCGTCAAGATGGTCTAACTCGTGCTGTATCATCCTGCACGCAAAGCCATCGAACTGTTCCACGACCTTCTGCAGGCTTTCATCATAATACTCCACACGTATGCTCTCAGGCCTTCTCACCTCAGCATATATCCCCGGGATGCTCAGGCAACCTTCCGAATAATCGCACTGAGTTTCACTTTCTTCCAGAACAACCGGATTAATCATTGTCCTAGTAAAATCCTTGAGTTCAGGATAACTTTCAACCAGGTCCCTGCCATCCACGATGAGGATTCTCTTGTTTACACCTACTTGAGGCGCAGCGAGTCCGCATCCGTCCGCACTCTTGAGAGTTTCCTTCATATCGCTGATAAGTCCTGCTATTTCGTCGGCACGACTCAGGTCAGCATCCACATTTTCCACCCTGAGCACATCAGAGCCATATAGATAAATAGGTAAAATCATATGTAAATATTTTTTGTCATTTTCTTTTTTTGCCACTCCCCCGGGAGTTTTTTCTCATCATCGAATCCGGGACCAGTTCCGGATTGATGGATGGAACGGAACCAGACTGACGGTCCAGATAGCTCTGAAGTATGATGGCGGCGCTTATCTTGTCAACCGAAGACTTATCCCTGCGCTCCCCTGCCTTCATTCCTCCGTCAATCATAGCACGGTGGGCCAGCACGGAGGTAAAACGCTCATCTTCCATTTCAACAGGAATATCAGGGAAATTCCTGTTCAAAAGCCCGACGAACTCCAGCACACCCTGAGCAGACTCGGAAGGCTGTCCGTTCATATTCACAGGCCACCCAACTACGAACTTGACGACATTCTCGTTTTCAGAGTATTTTTTGAGATAATCTATTATCTTTGCAGTTTGTACAGTGTCGAGGGCAGATGCAAAGATGCCAAGCGGGTCGCTTACAGCAAGCCCAACCCGTTTCTTTCCGTAATCTATTCCAATCAATCTGTCCATATCGACCGCAAATTTAAGATTTTTATAGCATATTTATGTCACAATCGACACAAGAGAATAAAAAACGAAGCGAAAGGGTAAGTCATTTCCGCCTTGCGCTGATTGACGACAAGTCCCACAAACAACTGATAACCTTGAGGTTTACCAGAGGAGCGCTCGTCATAGGCATAATCAGCCTGTGTCTGCTTATCAACATCATAGCATACTGCATAATAGCCTTCACTCCTTTGAAAACCTTCATTCCCGGTTATCCGGATGAGGTGTCCAAAAGGGCGGCAATCCAGAATGCCATCACCATAGATTCTCTGGAAACGGTGATTTTCAAATGGGAACTTTATTCTGAAAACCTCAGAAGGGTTGTGGAAGGAAAGGAACCGGTCAGGATTGACAGTCTTATCAATATCACCCAAAATAACGATATCCCTTCGGACAAGAACCTGCTCTCAAGACAGGACTCCCTCTTAAGGCGCCAGGTCAAGGACGAAGAACAGTTCGACATCTCTGACGTGCATCACAGGGATCTCCCGATTGACGGACTCCACTTCTTTTCCCCTCTCAAGGGAGTTATATCCCAGGATTATGACCCACTCATTCACCCGTACATCGACATAACTGCGGAAGAGGGGGCTGTGGTCAAGGCTGCACTGGACGGCACCGTCATCTCAGCCGGATGGACAGATGATGCAGGCAATACCATCCAAATCCAGCACAAGGGTGATATAGTGACCATCTACAAGCACTGCGACAGACTGCTCAAGAAGCCGGGAGACAAGGTCACTGCCGGTACCCCTATCGGCATCATAGGCAATTCCGGAAAAACAAGCAACGGCACCCACCTCCACTTTGAGCTTTGGCACAACGGGGAGAGTGTCAATCCGAACAGATACATCAATTTCTGAAAATGGAAAAAAGAAGAATAGCCATACTCGGGAGCACGGGCTCCATCGGAAGACAGGCACTTGATGTCGTCTCTCAGCATCGTGATTTGTTTGAAATAGAACTGCTTACGGCGAACAACAGTACCCAGTTGCTTATCAGCCAGGCCATCGAATTCAATGCAAACAACGTCGTCATCTGCAACGAGGAGAAATATGACGAGGTGGAACGGGCCCTCGCTCCACATTATATTAAGGTCTTCGCCGGGATGCAGTCGGTCTGTGACCTTGTATGCTCTGACAGAATAGACATTGTGCTGACTTCAATGGTCGGTTTCAGCGGACTTTCATCAACGGTTGCTGCAATCAAAGCCGGCAAGACCATTGCGCTGGCCAATAAGGAAACCCTTGTCGCAGCAGGTGAAGCCGTGATGGAAATGGCAAGGAAGCATAATGCCAGAATCATTCCGGTGGATTCGGAACACTCCGCCATATTCCAGTGCCTGATGGGGGCAGGCGGCAATTCTATCAGCAAGATTCTTTTGACGGCATCAGGAGGACCTTTCCGCACGTGGAGCCGCGAACAGATTGCTTCCGCCACGAAGGAACAGGCCCTGAAACATCCAAAATGGAATATGGGCAGCAAGATAAGCATCGACTCTGCCACAATGATGAACAAATGTCTGGAAATCATTGAGGCGAGGTGGCTTTTCGATGTCAGCGGCGACAAGATTGAAGTCGTGGTACATCCTGAATCCATCATTCATTCAATGGTGGAATATGAGGACGGGGCGGTTATAGCCCAGATGGGACATCCGGATATGAGGGAACCTATTCAGTTTGCCCTTTGTTTCCCTTACAGGATGAGCCTCAACAACCGAAAACTAGATTTTGCACAACTTGGAGGAATATCGTTCTATGCCCCTGACAGAGAGAAGTTTCCGGCATTGAATTTTGCTTATGAAGCCCTGGAGAAAGGCGGCAATATGGCTTGTATCATGAATGCTGCAAACGAAGCTGCTGTCGCCGCATACCTTCAAGACAGGATATCATTCTACCAGATCACGGACATCGTAGGAGAATGTATGGCTGGTCCAGAATTTGTAGCCGCGTGCGACCTTGACACCATTTATCAAACCAACAAGACAGTCCTGGCAAAAGCCTCTGAAATGATAGAGAGGCTTTCATTCAGGAAGGTCAATCCTTAACGAACAAGAATGATTGCACTGATAAAGACATTACAGGTAATTCTCGCCCTGTCCATACTCATC
>CAMBRR010000047.1 GCA_945870315.1 uncultured Bacteroidales bacterium | reverse complement strand
AAATATGATGAGCCGAACGGCATTTTCTTTTGGATATTATGGTTCGAAGACTGTTCCCACCAAATTTGGTTATGGTTATTCTACCAATATCACTTTGTGGAATAATATGACAGCCAGCACCACCCGGTGCGTCAAAGACATCCGCGTCGACTGATTCCCAGCACGTCCCTCGGCTTTTCCTTCAGCGCGTTCGCGGGCCATTTCGTTCTCGTTGTCGTATCGGTGAAAGTATGCCAAATGTCCGCGACTGGAACCCGTAGGCCCTCCAATTGTACTCATATGGAAAAGCCGAGGATTTCTAGAAGTCGGAGGCAGAGGACATCTTGGCTTTGATGCGGTCGTTGCAGAGGTTGCCCAGACTGCCTATGTGGGTGTGGGAGAGGGGAGAGCCTTTGTAGCAGAATCGGCCTTCATTGACTTCTATGCCCACGCTCTTGTAGGCGTCTCTGAATGGCATGCCTGCCAGAGTGCGGCGGTTCACCTCCTCGACCGTGAACAGGTAGTCGTAGATTGGGTTGGATTCGAGGATATGCTCATTCACAATGATGCTCCCAAGCATATATTCTGCCATGAAGAGACACTTGTGCATCAGCTCAAGACTTGGAAAGAGAATATCCTTAAGAAGCTGGAAATCACGGTGATAGCCATGAGGCATATTGCTGCACAGCATGCTTATCTGACCCTCCGTTGCCATTATCCGGTTGCAGTTCCCACGGATGATTTCCCAGACATCTGGATTCTTCTTGTGAGGCATTATGCTTGAGCCTGTGGTGAGGGAGTCAGGGAATTTGATGAAACCATAGTTGGGACACATATACATACAGCAGTCCGAAGCAAACTTGTTGAGAGTCAATGCAATGGCTCCGATTGCAGATGCAACTGCCCTTTCAGCCTTGCCGCGGCTCAACTGCGCAGCGACACTATTGTAATCCAAACTGGAGAAGCCCAGCAGGTCGGTTGTCATCTGCCTGTCAAGAGGAAACGAACTGCCATATCCGGCAGCGGAACCTAGCGGATTCTGGTCAGTTACATTATACGCCCCACGGAGCATATACATATCGTCTGCAAGAGCCTCTGCATAGGCACCAAACCATAGACCAAAAGACGAAGGCATCGCCACCTGACCGTGTGTATAACCAGGAAGCAACACGTCCTTATATTTCTCGCTCAGGTCCTGCAACCTGTCAAAGAGTTTCAGAACCTCATCCCGAATTTTTAAGGTCTCGTCCTTCAGGAAGAGTTTGATATCCACGAGAACCTGGTCATTGCGGGATCGTCCGGAGTGAATCTTCTTCCCGATTTCTCCAAGACGGCGAGTGAGAATCAATTCCACCTGAGAATGAATGTCTTCCACATCGTCTTCCAGAACGAAATCCCCAGCTTCTATCTCCTTGAGGATTTCGTCAAGCCCCGATGTCAGCTTCTCTAGTTCTTCCTTTGTCAGCAAACCGATGCTCTCAAGCATTTTGATATGCGCCTTGGAACCGAGTACATCGTACTTTGCCAGCCTCAAGTCCAGGATTCTGTCGTTTCCCACCGTAAATTCTTCAACCAGGTCAGTTGCCTGAGTGCCTTTGCTCCAGAGTGTGTTGGATCCCATAATTATAACTGTATGCTTTTAATGTATTCAATATATGTTTCAATTCCGTCTTCTATTTCCCTGCAGAGGACATATTCATCTTTTTTATGAGAACGGGCGGAATCTCCCGGACCCATTTTCACCGCATCGCAACTTATTCTCATCCAGTCAGATGTGGTCGGGGATGAGAAGGTCTCAATCCCGCAAAGCCTTGCCGCTTCCGCCAGTGGCGAATCCTCATAAGTTGCGCTCGAACGGTTGGCAAGGTTGCGCGCTTTGAGTGTGCTTTTGCAGACCGAACTCAGCTGCGCAAGTATTTCCTCATTGGTATATTGCTCCGTGGGGCGTATGTCCACGACGAAAGTGCATCTGTCCGGAATCACATTGTGGGCTGTTCCTGCATTGATTTGAGTTACGTTGAGGTGAACCTTGCCCATAATAGGGGAAACCTTATCGAAGGAGTACGACCTGAGCGTCTGGATATCATCGAGCGCAATGTAGATGGCATTTTCTCCCTCATTTCTTGCGGCGTGGCCACTTACCCCTTTTGCTTCTGCATCCAATACAAGCAGTCCTCGTTCCGAAATGGCCGCTCTCATTCCTGTCGGTTCTCCAATGATTGCATGCTTGATGTGGCTGAGTCGCTTTTCCCATAGACTGCGCATTCCGCCTTCACCGGAACGTTCTTCTTCACAGGAAAGTACCAAAGTCAGATTCTTCTTATTCAGCTCATCCGGGTGTTTTGAAAAATAGCGGAATATTGCGATAAATGACACTACGCTTGCTCCGTCATCATTGCTTCCAAGCCCGGCGACAATCTCATCCTCACCCACCTCTTCATCTCTTATCCTGCTGATAACCTGTGCTGCAAGAGAGTAATCCACAGAGGTGGGATTGAAACTGTAGTCCGAGGCAGGGGAGACTGTGTCCATATGGGCACAAAGCATCAGCATCTCTCCCTGAGGATCTGAAACCAGTTCGCACACAAGATTATTGCCGATTCTCTCGGGATGTAATCCTCTGTCGGATAACCAGTTATATAGGTGAGTACAGACGCCTTCCTCCTCGAATGAGGGGGATGGAATCCCGACCATTTCTTTTAGAAGACCAATGGACTCTTGCTTGAATATGTTTAGTTCTTCTGTCATTATTTCAGGATTGTACCTCTTTCGTTCAATATGTTTCTTGCGTGCTTGATAATCACTTTTTCGACTCCGGCTTTGATTGCCTTGAATGCGTTCTCAAGCTTTGGAATCATCCCGTCCGCGATTATTCCTTCGGCCTTGAGTTTTTCGAATTCGTCCTTACTGATATGAGGAATGACACTGCTGTCATCGTCCTTGTCTGCAAGCACTCCGTCTTTCTCAAAGCAATATATGAGCTGTGTCCCTTCTCCTAATGCGATGGCGACGGATGATGCAATGGTATCTGCATTTGTGTTAAGCAGATTGCCTTGGCCGTCGTGATTTATTGCACATAGAACTGGCACTATCTCTTGTGAAAGGAGAGACTTTAGGAAGGCAGTGTTGACACCTTCGGGTTTGACATCTCCCACAAATCCATAGTCAATCATCTGACCGTCAATGTCAACCGGTGGTCTGCGTCTTGCGCAGATTGCATTGCCGTCCGCACCTGTAAGACCAATGGCGTTGCATCCGTTTGCCTGAAGCAGTGCGGAGATTCTTTTGTTGCACCATCCTGCATAGACCATTGTGACTACTTTCAAAGTTTCTTCATCAGTAACCCTGCGTCCCTGTATCATCAAAGGTGACATCCCAAGGGCTTTCTGCATCTGGCTTGCCATCACACCCCCTCCGTGAACAAGTACCTTTGGACCGGGAATTTTTGCAAAGTCTTTCAGAAATCCGTTCAGCATCACGGGATTATCTACGACATTGCCACCTATTTTGAATACCTGTATCATAGGCTGGAAAGGATTTCCTTAAGGACGCACTGGGCAGAGACTACTCTGTTGGCAGCCTCAGGGATGACGATTGACTGAGGACTTTCTATGACGTCGTCCGTGACTATCATATTCCTTCTGACAGGCAGGCAGTGCATAAAGAAGGCGTTGTCGGTGAGTGCCATCTTTTCTGCGTCAACTGTCCAGGCCCTGTCTGTGCACAGCACTTTTCCGTAATTGTCTCCGCTGTAGGCTGCCCAGTTCTTTGCATAAATGAAGTCGGCACCTTCAAAGGCCTTTTTCTGGTCATATTCCACGACTGCCTTTCCGACAAATTCAGGATCGAGCTCGTAACCGTGCGGATGGGTTATAACGAATTCATAATCAGTGAGATTCATTCCCTCTGCAAACGAATTAGGTACCGCCTGCGGAAGCGCTTTTGGATGCGGAGCCCAGGTCATCACAACCTTCGGCCTGTCCTTTTTCTTATACTCTTCAATCGTTATCATATCAGCAAAAGTCTGTAGCGGATGTCTTGTCGCCGCTTCCATACTGAACACGGGACGGCCTGAGTATTTGATGAACTGGTTGAGGATAACTTCTTCATAATCATCCTGTTTGCTTTCAAACCTGGCGAATGACCTCACTCCGATGACATCACAATAGCAGCCCATTACCGGAATTGCCTCCAGAAGGTGTTCAGGCTTGTCACCATCCATTATCACGCCTCTTTCCGTCTCCAATTTCCAGGCACCCTGATTTACATCCAAGACGATTACATTCATTCCAAGGTTCATAGCCGCCTTCTGGGTGCTGAGCCTTGTGCGTAGGCTTGAGTTGAAAAAAATCATAAGCAGGGTCTTGTTCCTGCCGAGTTCCTGGTCGGCGAAGGGGTTCTCCTTCACGTATCTGGCTTTCTTAAACGCTTCGGAAAGGTCTCCGAGCTGTTTTACTGATGTGAAATGTTTCATATGTTTATATATTTTCTATTTTTGCATCCCCAAATCAACACAATGACTGATAGGAAACAATATATAGGACATTCGTCCCTGATAGCTTGCAATGTAATCTGGGGTGCAGCTGTCCCCATATCCAAATTCATCCTTGTCTCCGGCGTGATATCCTCCACGGTACTTGCTGACATTCGTCTTATTGCCGGTACCCTCCTTTTCTGGCTTGCGTCTTTGTGCATCCCGTCCGAACGTGCTCAGAAGGTTGACAGAAAGGACTATCTGAAACTCATCCTTGCGGCTTTCTTTTCTTCTGCCCTTCTGCAGTTCCTTTATATGAAGGGTGTCAGCCTTACTTCACCGGTTGATGCAACCGTCTGCACGACCACTCTTCCTATCTGGACGATGATTCTGTCTTCAATCTGGCTTCACGAAAAGATTACATCCAGAAAGGCGGGAGGTATCCTGATTGGCTTGTCCGGGGCGCTCCTGCTCATTCTCTGGGGAAGCGGTCTGACCACAGGTGATTCCCATAATGTCCTCGGGGTTGTCTGTTGCCTGCTCTCCCAGGTATCTTACGGAATCTATCTGGTCTTCTTTCAGGACATCATCAAGAAATATTCATCAATCACCCTGATGAAGTGGAAACATCTATTCGGCGCAATGATGCTTCTGCCGTTTTCATTCAAAGAACTTGTGACAATTGATTGGCTGTCAATTGGTCCGTCTCTATGGGCCGCCCTTGTTTTTGTTATGCTATTCTCGACTTTCCTGAGCTATTTCCTTGTACCTTTCGGCCAGAAATATCTCCGTCCGACAGTTGTCGCGATGTATAATTACCTCCAGACTGTCACTGCTGCCGCAATTGCGGTAGTGCTTCATCAGGAGGGGCTCAGCCTCATCAAGACAGCCGCCGTCCTACTGGTATTTCTTGGAGTATGGCTTGTCAGCACAGCCTCTTCGGAAAGGTTCAGAAAGCCTGCGAAGTAAGTTCCTTCCAGGCCTTGACGAAGGATTGAGCAGTTTCCAGAGAGATTGTCAGCGAAGGCAGCAGCCTGATGACTTTGGCACCTGCGGCTCCCGTAAAGAACTTCTTCTCGAAAAGCAGTCTGTCCCTGAGTCCGGCATATTCATCCTTGATTTCCAGACCTATCATAAGTCCTTTACCGCGGTATTCTTTAAGTGCGGCATCAGAGGCAAAGGCTCCCTTGAAATAATCTCCTACTCTGGCAGCATTGTCTATAAGATGCTCATTCTCAATGATATCCAATACGGCAAGCGCTGCACTGCAAGCTAGGTGGTTGCCTCCGAAGGTAGTGCCAAGCATTCCGTATTCGGCCTTTATCGAAGGACTTATAAGCACACCCCCGATAGGGAAGCCGTTGGCCATTCCCTTGGCAGTAGTGATGATGTCTGCCCTGACTCCGCTGTGCTGGTGGGCGAAGAATTTACCAGTGCGTCCATAACCGGACTGGATTTCATCAAGAATCAACAGGCATCCGTATTTGTCGCAGAGTATGCGCAGGCCTTTCAGGAACTCGTCAGTCGGCTCATATATCCCGGCAACGCCCTGGATGCCTTCTATGATTACTGCAGCAAAATCTCCTTTTGAGAGTTTTTCCTCCACTGCTTCAAGATTGTTAAGCGGGCAGAATTCCACATTTGAAGTCCTGTTGAATGGGGACTGGATCTTGGGATTGTCCGTTACGGCAACTGCTCCGCTTGTCCTTCCGTGGAAGGCTTTGCTGAATGCCAGTACTTTGGGCTTTCCGGTGTGGAACGAGGCCACTTTCATTGCATTTTCATTCGCTTCTGCCCCGCTGTTGCAGAGGAAAAGTGAGTAGTCGTCGTAGCCGCACGCCTTTCCCAGCCGCCTTGCCAGTTCCTTTTGGAGGGAGTTCCTCACCGCGTTGGAGTAGAAGCCCAGCTTGCCCAATTGCTCACTGACTTTCTGTACGTAATATGGGTGACAATGACCTACCGAGATTACAGCATGTCCTCCGTAAAGGTCAGTGTATTCTACTCCATCCTTGTCCCAAAGTTTTGTGCCACAGCCCTTTACAGGCTCAATATCCCATAGTTTATATACTTCGAATAATTCCATTTCATTATATTTTAGATATCCTGACTTTGTCAAGATAACAATGTCAAAAAGCGGAAGGCTTCAGGCGAAGACCGCAATCCTCCGGAAAACCGAACATAAGGTTCATATTCTGCACCGCTTGCCCTGCAGCTCCCTTGACCAGATTGTCAATGGCCGATGCAATATGTACATATCCTTGATGCAGCTCCACGTGCACCAATCCCTTGTTCGTGTTGACCACTTCTTTCATCGAGATGTCTGAGTCCTTGTGAAAGACAAACGGCGAAGCTGAGTAATAATTGTCATATATCTTCCGATATTCTTCAATTGTCATCCCCTCCACAGCCCTGGTATAGACACTGGCAAAGATTCCACGGGTGAAATCACCCCTGAGCGGCACAAAATTCACTACGGGCTCGTTACCGTTTCCAACCTTTGAAAGATTCTGCTTTATTTCTCCCAAATGCTGATGGGTGAACAGCTTATATATTGAAATATTGTCATTCCTCCAACTGAAATGGGTGGTTTCTCCAGGCTTCTTCCCTGCTCCTGTAGAACCTGTGATTGCTGTTACATGGACTTCATCCTTAATCAGTCCCGTAGCGGCAAGTGGCAGGAGGGCAAGCTGGATGGCGGTTGCAAAGCATCCGGGATTGGCAATGTCGTGAGCCTTGCGAATCTCTTCTCTGGCACACTCGCAAAGTCCATAGACGAATGTTCTCCCGGCATAGTCCCCGTCCAGACGGAAATCGTTGCCAAGGTCAATTATCCTGCATTCCTGAGGAATCTCGTGAGAATCAATGAATTGCCTTGAAATCCCGTGGCCCAGGCAGAGGAAGAGCACATCAGGATTGCACAGATCCTTGCCGAAACAAAGGTCAGTTTCCCCATAAAGGTCCTTGTGGATGTCGCTCACAGGAGTGCCATCTTCGGAGGTTGTCGTTGCCGCCACCACTTCTACAAAAGGATGGTTCAGAAGGATGCGCAGAAGTTCTCCACCCGTATATCCTGTGGCCCCGGCAATTGCAACCCTAAGTTTTTTCTCCACCATAACTGCTTATTTTTCAATGTCTTTAATCTGGTCCTCGCCATTGACGCTGTAGTATATCTTCAGCGGATTGGCAATCACCTTCGTAAAGCCGACCACATCTCGTCCTGTGTATGATTTATTGATTTCGCCATATGCCCCGAACTTTGAGCTCATCAGGTCGTGGCTGCTCCGGCAACCTGTTACGAAAAAGTGGTAAGGCATCAGGGTGACGTCAACCTCCCCGCTCACATTCTGCTCGATGCTGTCCATCATTGCTTCCATATCCCTCATCACTGGATCCAGGTACATCGCCTCGTGCATCTGCTGCCCGTACCATCCTGCAATCTGGTCTTTCCAATAAATCTGCCCTTTTGTAAGTGTGTGTTTTTCAAGCAGATGGTGAGATTTTACCAGAATAAGCGGAGCTGCGGCCTCAAAGCCTACTCGTCCCTTGATGCCGATGATGGTATCCCCGATATGGATATCCCTTCCGATTCCGAAAGGAGCAGCAACCTCCCGAAGAGACTTAATCAGTTCAACCGGATCCATCTTCTGTCCGTTCAGTGCCACCGGCTCTCCTTTCTCGAAAGTGATTGTGACTTTTTCCGGAGCCGTCTTGGTTACCTGGGTAGGGTAGGCCTCTTCCGGAAGCACCCCATCGGATGACAAGGTCTCAACCCCTCCGATGCTTGTACCCCAAAGTCCCTGATTGATTGAATATTTTGACTTTTCCCAGGAAAAATCAAAGCCGTGTTCCTTGAGGAAATCAATCTCATACTGGCGTGTAAAACCATAGTCCCTGACCGGTGCAATGATTTCAACCTCCGGCGCAAGTGTCTCAAACACAATATCAAAGCGAACCTGGTCGTTGCCGGCTCCGGTGCTTCCGTGAGCAACTGCCTGAGCCCCTAGAGCCTTTACGTGTCCAAGGACTTCAAGCGCCTGGAACACCCTTTCGGAACTTACTGAAAGCGGATAGGTGGCATTCTTGAGGATGTTGCCGAAGATGAGATATTTGATACCTTTTTCATAATAGGTATGGGAGGCGTCAATATTCTTGTGTGATGCTGCTCCAAGGGTGAGGGCGCGCTGCTCTATTGCAGCTTCCTCTTCAGGAGAAAATCCACCCGTGTTGACCATTACGGTGTGGACTTCATAACCTTTTTCTTTTAGATAAGGGACACAGAATGAGGTGTCCAGGCCGCCGCTGAAGGCGAGTACTACTTTCTTGCTCATATTATTTCAAATTTTCATTTACGGGATTGATAATGTGCAGGTGTTCCTGCGGGTCGAACAGGAGGCCTGTGCAGAGGCACATCCTGAAATTGTTGGATTCCAAAATCGGGTAGTTTCTGCACCCCTGGCAGCCTTTCCAGAAGAGAGGATCGTCTGTCAGTTCCGAAAAGGGAACGGGACGGAATCCCAGTTCGTGGTTCATCTTCATAACAGCCGCCCCTGTAGTGATGCTGAAAATTTTCGCATCCGGGAACTTTTCACGCGAAAGTTGGAATATCCTCTTTTTGATTCTCATCGCCAGTCCAATTCCTCTGAATGCGTGCGCCACAATCAACCCTGAGTTGGCCACATATTGTTTGCCTCCCCAGGATTCTATGTAGGAAAAACCGGCGAACCTGCCATCATCACTTATCGCAATGACGGCTTTCCCCTCAGTCATCTTTCCTATGATGTATTCAGGCGTTCTTCTGGCTATGCCTGTCCCTCTTTCGCGGGCCGAAACAAATACTTCTTCGCAGATTTCATCTGCATACACAGCGTGGCTCTCATCAGCCACCATTACTTCGATGGACATACTAACAAAACGACGCGGCGCAACTGGCCGTTCAAACATTATAACTGGATTTGGAAATGATATGTGCGGAATGTTCCTTGACGGAGTCGATAGGGATCCTAACGGCAAGACAAACCGAGATTGTCAATTGCAATTGGGAGGGAATTGCTTCGAGAGCCCCTCCTAGAGTCGGACAAATATGTATCCCTTGTTCTTCATATCGGGTGCAAAGATACGCCAAAAAAAGATTCCTGCAACAAAAAGTCACAGGAATCGATGTCGTTTTATATGTTTTGTCAGAAAGAATAAGAATACCCTACGCATAAAATATGGTGGATGGAGTCAATTCTGGTGACTGATTTCAGGTATCCGTTTTTCTTTGAGATATTGATGTCGTAATCGGTGACATCATCCAATTTGTAGTTGATGTCAAACTTATTGTGGCTGTTGATATGGATTTCCACACCGGCGCTGTACCTCATCTTGCTGATATAGTTTTTCAACTTGAAATCTGCCTTTATGCTGCCATCCAGGGCATAGCCGCTGAATTCCTTCGGAGTATTGAGGGTGTTGGTCATCTCTACAAATACATATGGTGTCACAGGGGCTTTCCTGAATGTATATGATGCCTTTGCTCTGGAACGGAGGACGAAGGCTGCCTTGTTCTTTTCCATATAATTGATGGAGTCGCACCTGATCATAACCTGGGGCCTTTCCCTCAGGGAGAATTTCCATCCGCCGACTTTTAGGGTTCCGGTAATGTTGAGGGCTACCCTGTGCCTGGTCTCCCACTCTTTCTCGATGCTGCCGTCACTCTTCGTGTCCACATCCAAAAGATTGATGAGAGTATATTCCGGTGCAATCTTAAGCCATCTCAATGCTTTGTATTCCAATGTTGCGCTGGTATAGAAGCGGTCGAACCTCCTGAATGAATCCTTCACCCTGATTTCTTCCGAAACCTTCCAGGACAGGTATCTGCCTATGTCGCCTCCCACGGAAGCCGAAATCCTCGATCTGAAATCGTCCGGCTCATCCTCCTGTCCTATTGATATTGCATCCTGGGCGGATGCGAGTAGAGGCAATAGTAATAATACGCTTAATATCAAATACTTGCTTTTCATATTAACTTTCTGCTGTTAGTTTTGTTATGTCTGGTCCGTCGCTTCCTCCCTTGGGAAGAATGTAATGAATCTTCACAAAGGCGCAGTCCCGGATGAAATCTATGTTACCTACTTCAAAATCAACAATATCCAAGCCAGTCCTTTTCTGGAGGTCTTCAATCATCTCCGGCTTCTTCTGCGGAACTATCAGGTCAATCCTGTCATATACGATGGTCTTGCTTCCCCTGCGTCTTTTTACTGCGGTTGCTTCCACACCCCAGATTATTCCCAGCAGAAGAGTGTTTGCCAGAAGCAGTTCTGCTATGGAAATATTCAGGGCAAGGCCATTGATGACTGATATTCCTATGATAATGAAAAGATATGTCATTTCCCTGACCGGCACAGTCTCGGTCCTGTATCTTATCATCCCGAAAATGGCAAACAGACCGAGTGTGAAGCCGATTTGGAGTTTAACGTTCTCCATAAGGAAAATCAGCAGGAACATTGTCGTAGAGAAAAGAAGGAAGGTGAAATAATAATCCTTGCGGCCTTTCCTCTTATAGTAAAGGAAGTGA
This sequence comes from uncultured Bacteroidales bacterium, assembly GCA_945870315.1. GTDB lineage: Bacteria > Bacteroidota > Bacteroidia > Bacteroidales > UBA932 > Cryptobacteroides. The sequence continues at coordinate 3,188 of CAMBRR010000047.1, read as the reverse complement.
ACAATGACCAGGGCTATGATAAGATTGAACGAGAACCTCAGAAGAAGGTTCAGAAATGCACCTGATTCGAACACGGGTACCCCGAGAAATGTGCTTGCTGTCATACCGGAGCCGAATTCCTCTGCAATCGAAGGGTCAAATTCCGGAAGTGCTTGTAGTAAGTTCAACATATTTGTTTATCAGTTTTTTAGTATAAATAATCTTTTCCTTGAATCTGTTCTGTTTCAGTCCTTCAGTCGTTACTGCTGTTCCGATGCAGTATTTGCTGAACCCCATTCTCCGGATGCCTTCCCGGGCAAGCAAACTCCTCATTGTGGAGATTTTGGTGCCGTCCTGCTTGAGCTCTACAATCATCAGCCCGTCCATATCGAATCTCCTGCCGTTCCGGAGATTCTCGAATCTGAGGCCGGTATCAATGGTTATTCTCTCAGTCATCTCTGGGTTGACAAGGGTAATTCTCTTGAATGTTGTCCTCAGTGAGGGACTATAGTCATCCTGAATGTAGAGAAGTCTGCCTTCAAGGAATTTCGCGGCTCCAGGGGCTTCGAAAGGGGAGGCTATGTTTTCCTGTGGAATTGATATCCTCTTTTTCCTTGTCCTGCCGTTGTTGGATTTGTTCTTTATCTCCAGAAACGTTTCTCCGTTGTCAAGATATTTGCGAACGCGGACCTTCTGCCTTGTCAAGTGCCCGTTATGGTGTGTGAGATAATTGTCAAGGGAATGTGTGTCAAGGTAGATGGTATCATATTCCGCAACCACTCCATCTCCGACTTCCTGGGCAAGATAACCGCACTGTAAAGCGGCTTTCAGCAGCCTGTCAAGTTTCGTGACGCAGGTGACGAACTTTCTGTCCACACGGTTCATCAACTTCACGCCTTTCATCCTCTCAAGCGGAATCGTCCGTTCTGCAAATAACTTGGTCTCAATCATTTGGAGTCAGAGAAGATATATTCAAACGTCTTGACCGAATAGAGTTTGCCGTTGGGAAGATAATTGTATTGCTTTCCCTTGGTTCCATCCGCATTATATTCATATTTTCTGATGCGTACAGGCTTGTTCCTGTCGTCATAGACCACTTCTTTGGACACTTTTCCTGTAGCCTCGTCATATTCTATCGTAACTCTTTCCTTCTGCCCATAGTTGGCATATTCTATTTCTTCGATTTTCCTGCCCTGGTCGTCATAGACGGTAATGTGGTCCAACCATTTGCTTGAGCCTTTCCCTGTGGTATTCCATTCCTTGACAGTGAGGTTCTTTCGCTTGGCTCTTTTGGCGAGAGTCTCGGGAGAGATAGTCTGGGCAGCAGCTCCCAAACATATAAATGCCAGAGGAAGCAATATCAAAATGGTTTTCCTGAGTTGTGCAATCATATAATCTTATTTGTGGTTCATTCAAATATATGCGTCCGCGAAAGTAGGACTATTTTTCATATTTACAAAATTAATCTCTTTTTGACGTCTTTACATTGTATTTCCATAAAAATGAGTAAATTTGCCCTTTTCAACGCTACGTTTAATAAAATATATTGAACATTATGAAATTTGACAGCAAAAGGTCCTTTTGTTTGGCCACAATGATGACATTGGTATTTATGTTTTTGACTTCCTGCGGAAATGTCAAGAACATAGCATATTTCCAGAACAAACTGGTTGACCATCCAGAGGAAATAGACAAGCAGGCCGGAATCGTTATTCAGTCCAAGGATATGCTTTCCATCATAGTTTCGAGCCGTACTCCTGAACTCGTTGCTATGTTCAACCTTCCTGTAGTAAGTTATCAGGCAGGAAGCGAAGTTGTCTCTTCATCCGGTCAGCAGAGACTTGTGGGATATGTAGTTGACAATGACGGTTTCATCGATTTCCCAATTCTCGGCCGCATTCAGGTGAGCGGGATGACAAGGTGGCAGCTTTCCGAATATATCAAGAAGTCGCTGCTTGAAGGAGGTCTTCTTTCGGATGCCGTTGTTACTGTGGAATTTATGAATTTCAAGGTTTCCGTAATAGGTGAAGTCAATGCTCCGGGAATGTTCAGTATTGAAGGAGACAAAGTTACCATTCTTCAGGCAATCAGCCTTGCAAGAGACCTGACTATATTCGGCAAACGCGAAAACGTGTCAGTAATCAGGGAACAGGATGGACACAGGGTAATCTATGAGGTCAATCTCTGTGATGTGGATATGTTCAAGTCCCCTGCTTACTATCTAAAGCAGAATGATGTGGTCTATGTCCAGCCTAGTGAAATCAAGGCACGCCAGTCAACGACCGACGACAAGACCCTGAGGATGACCAGCATCATCCTTTCAGGAGGATCACTTATGGCTTCCATCGCAGCCATTATTGTAAATGTAGTGGGTAATTCAAGGAGATAAGTGTAACATTTAGGATAATTCTGATGGCGGAAAACACTAATAATTCTTCATATAGGGCAGAGGAGGAATCTAATATCACATTTGCTGACCTTTGGGCTTTATTTTGGAAACATAAGATCTGGTATGCGGTAACGGTGGTCTTGTGTCTTATGTTTGCGGCCTTCTATATGTATAGGACACCGAATTCATACAGCCGTTCCACTAAGGTTCTCATCGATGAGAGTAACCAGGATGCTACAATGAGGAACCTTGGAGTGGCTTCGGCAGGAATGATGAGGCTGAGGAGTTTCAATAGCGTTGAGAATGAAATCGAGGCATTTTCTTCTCCGGACCTGATGCAGACGGTGGTTGAAAGGCTCAATCTTCAGACTACCTATGTGGAGAAACAGTTCCTGCGTAAGGTGGAACTATATCATTATTCTCCGGTTGAACTGGTACTTGCAGGAGAGAATCCGGTTTCCGGCTTTTCTTTCACGGTTACAAACCTTGGAGGAGGCAATATTTCCCTTACTGACTTCGTACTCGGACCAGACAAGTTCAAGGATACTGTAAAGGGAAGGCTGAATGATACGATTGTTACTCCTGTGGGTTCTGTAATGATCTATCTTAAAGGTACTTCAGAGGAATTCAAGCATCCTATCCGCATCAGTTGGGCATCCAGCGCTGCCGTTGCAAAGAGATATTGTGCCAGTATGAACACATCTCTGTCAAGCAAGGAATCCAGTGTAATAGTTATATCCAAGCAGGATATTTTCCCTGAAAGAGCATCTTCTATCCTCGCTACTCTTGTGGATGTTTACAATGAAGTGTGGATTAACAA
>CAMBRR010000046.1 GCA_945870315.1 uncultured Bacteroidales bacterium | reverse complement strand
GCTCGTTCCGGGCCGATGTTATCTTCTCTGTTTTCACAGATGCGAAGATAAGTTTTTTACGGGTATATCTACTTTGCCAACCTGAAATTGTCGAAGAAAACCCTATTCTTTGATGCAGCTCCGGTACCTATGACAAGATATGTATCGCTTGAAGCGGACAGAATGGTAGCAGTGCAATCCTGCCATGCATCCGACCTTTCAAGAGTTATACTCAGGACATTTGAGCCATCCGCAAAAGTACCCGAGCCCACTATTTCCACGTTAATGATGCGACTTGTATCCATTACACCTGAAAAATACTGATAGAATCCGCAGGCGTCAAAACTGATTTTTACATCTGTCGGAGCTTCCAGCATAGAGAATGCAGGAGTGACCGCTGCGCCTAAGGCTGATGAAGAGTTCATCTGAATATATCCAGGTCGAACATATATACTCTTTTTAGTGGAGGACGGATAACCCCAGCCATTCATATCCACCGTGCCTTCAGAAATCATATAGTCAAAACGAATGCTCTTGTCAACGGTGCAATATGTATTCAGCCAATCAGTATAAGGATATTGCGAATTGATATTTATAGTCCAGCTGAAATCATCGCTGAAAAGCAGTGTTTCACCCGAATCATTTAGATCGCATTTTAGAGCGGAAGACCATAGAGAAGAAGAGAAAGTCTGCGGAACCTCAGTCTTACTGCTATCATAATTCATATGATTTGCACATATCCTGACATTATAATATGCATGACCAGGTACCGTCTTTCCTTCAAGCCCACCTATATGAACACGGTTTTCCCAGGTTTTTCCTTCGGCAACCACAATACCGTCAGGACGTACTACACGATAATCATAATCCGTCGCATTCTCCACTGCACTCCAATTCAAGTCAAAGCCATAAGCGGTATTATCGGAGACCGTTATCCCAGACGGAACCGCCAACGCAGGAATCTGAGCGGTTGGATCATAGTCATCAGCCAGTTTGACTACGGAAAAATAGTCAATCATTACTCTTCCCTTGGCAGCTGTGACAGTAGAAATCGAGAATCTTGTTTCCGCTGTAATCCCCTTCACGAAGAAAGTGCTCCGGCCCCAATCATTCCAACAGCCCAAATTGAACTCCACGCTACTGCTTCCATCCTCAAAACATCCCTCACCGACAATGGAGATGCGGACCAGGTCCGAATCATAATAATCATTTGTGCCAAGAAAAGCTGTTGCCCCCAAAGTGACAAGTGCATTGACAGCGGCGCCACTGTCAATCGTCCGGACATATGGAGTAAGAACTGAGCCTACGGCTGATGCTGTTCCAAGTTTGATGCAACCCTCATAAAGATATGCCTTGGATACCATTTCCCAACCGGCAGATCGTATAGCTTCCGCACATTCAGCCGAGACTGAGGCAAAGCCGATTCCCGAAGGGTTGGATGGATAAGTTGAAACGAAACTGTCCTGTGTACAGAGCGCCTTTGTCACCCAGCTCAAATCATCCTCAACAAAAACAAAACCGACTTCATGGGAATCTATGACTGTTTCAACAACAGGCTTAGTCTCTCCCTTGACCTCATCACTCCAATCCGAAGGAAGATACAATTTGTCTCCATCTTCAGGGATAGCCCTCACTTTCATCTTACATGCCGTACCCTCGTCAAGAGAATCAAATACCACGGACACTTCACTCGTGACACCGCTTCTGGTATCTACTTCCTGCCCACAATACAGGCAGGTATAGACATATTCATAAGCAGATGCATTCTCCACCGGCTCCCAGTTGAATTTGATTGAGTTTGGAGAAGATTCGTCTTCGTCAAAAGAAAGAGCCGGTGTTGCCAGTTTCGTCTTTACCGGTTCAAGAACAGCATCATTCCCACACTTGCTGATTGTAACATTATCAAAGAACCAGCGGTTCGCCGTTGTCTTTTCAACCGATTCAAAAACTATACGGGTGTTCTCACTTGCTCCGCGAACCAGGAACTCCTTTCGCTCCCACGGATTCTTATCCGGGAGGCCTGACTTCCATATAGCCTCAGTTTCGGCAGAGGTACTCATCGAAAACTCCATGAATTTTTCGCCGGTATCATTTATTGTACCATCACCCACAACCCTGACCATCATCACATTCCGACTGTCAAAAGTTCCACCGGTACCATACCAGTCACAGCAGTCGAATGCCACATCCAATGTTGCAGTACATCTCTTTCTGATACCAAGCAACGGAGTCATGAGGCCACCGCCACTACCGGCAGAGTTGGAAGACCGGCCCATCTTTACATACCCAAGCCTCAGATATACCCTCTGCTTATACTGGTCGTCACTAAGCGTCCACCCACTTGCTACCAAGGTGTTGTATGCTTCACCATGTGTCGCCTCAGTTATATTATTCCAGAAGACCTCCGTTGTATTTGCAGGCCAACCGGCCACGTAGTCACTACCTCCATACACATCGGTTACCCAAGAGAAATCATCTGCAAAATATACGAAACCCAAAGGTTTGCCGTCGTCGCCATCCGCAGAAAACCACACTTCTTCTCCTTCGCCCTCATTCCCTTCATACAAAACAACGTCGTCAAGAACACATGGAGACAGCGCAACTATTTTAACATGTAAATCAGATGGCTCAGTCAGGTGAAAACGGGACTCAAGTTTCGCCCATCCCGATGCACTGGCATCCTTCACAGCCAATTCCAGAGGATATTCAGAACTCCCATCCCCCAAAACGGCGGCAATCCCATTGTAACTGCCTGTGCCACTTTGATCCTTCACATAAAAACTCAGGACAAAATTCAGGTCATCCGTTTCTATCGGGGAGATTTCCAGATATGAAGCCTCCGATTCAGATGGATTAAAGAAAACGGCGTTGGCTCCGGATGCACCCTCATAGTCCGGAATTTCCTCAAGTTGTGAAACCAACGCTCCCGAACCGGACAGTTTTGCAAATGAAACCGCCGTTCCACTCATCCCTGATTCTCCAAACTCTGAAAGCGGAACATCACTCCGGTCTGTTCCGAAGTCGTCCTTCATATAGACAATCAATTCAGAAGCAGATGCTTGACGAATGGTAATCTGCGCCGTGACACCATCGTATGAATCAAAATCCAATACTGCCTCACGCGCATCACCATGGTTTTCTGCTACATTTACCGTCACCGTCTTCGTGCCATGGCCGGCTTTCGGGTTGAGCGTTATCCACTCCGGTTCTCCGGAGATAACCCAATATACATTGGACTTCACTTCGAAAGTGACAGCCCCTCCTTCATATGTTACGCCACGCTTATTTGCATCGATGATTGTTTTGTCCAGTTCTATTACAGCCTGCTCAAGTGGTTCAACTGAGCAAGAACAAACCAGAATCGCAATTATTAGTGGAATAGCAGCAATCCTTTTCATATCGATTGACTATTAGTTCATTGTTATATCAAATACCTTCGGCCTGTCCATCATTTCTTCAAAAGAATTGCCGAAACGGTCAGTTACAGTAATTTTCAAATCGGAATCAGGGGAAGATGCCTGAACCATAAAAATATGTGACGATTGGACCGATGCCCAGTCATAAGTGGCGTCATATCCTTGTTCAACACGCGGAATATCGAATGACAGTGTATGAAGCGGGTCCCTTTGATAAATACGGGTAACAGGGAGTTCAGATGTTCCTTCCTTTACAGAAATATTCCATGCGCTATCCCAATTCCATACATTTATAAATACCACATTCTCGCCGACATCCCCATAGTCATCGCCGCCATTGTTCCTACTCGAATATTTGGCCAGAATGTCCTTTACATAGGACGTTTCAAACTGTTCCTTGACCTTGTTCATATCATAGGTGCGGAATTGCTTTTCGGCATTCTCTCCAACCCCTTTGTAATGCCAAGTCACAGAAGACCCGGAAACATCAAAAATGCCATAGCCCGAAGGGGTTCCGTCAACACATACAGCACGGCCGGAAAGGGCACTGCTCCACCACCATGTTTCACACAGAGCAGCATGATTGTGCTCATACACATTGGAATTGATTTCAATATTCGCATTAAAATGTGTATGACCGCTAAGGAGATGGACATTGGTAAACCCATCCAAGGCTTTCAGCAAATCAGCAGCTCCTCCGGAGGAAGCCGAGAGCCTCTCCTTCGGGCTAAAAGTACTGTTATAGTTCTCATAAACTTGTATATGGAGAGCGATAAACAGAGGAGCTGTCTTGTCCTCCACAGCTGAAAGGTCTTCTTTGAGCCACTTCAATTGTTCCTGAGTTATCTTTCCCGTGAAATTACGGCTTCCGACAACTCCATCCGCGCCGCCATCATTAGTCCAGATTATATCATCCAGAACGACAAAATGAGCCTTGCCCAGATTGAACGAATACCAACTCGGGCCCAGTTCCTTTTTATATGCGGCCTCACCATAGAAATCCCCAACCTGATATGGATCATTGTCGTGGTTACCCATAATGCAGAAATAAGGAATCTCATATCCATACTCTACCATCAACTCGCGGAAATGGGGAAAACGGAAATCGTTGTCATACCAATATCGGTCCCAGGTGACATCCCCAAGAAAAATGCAGAAAACAGGTTTTTCGGACTGTCTTGCAAACGCCGATGTTTCCGCCAGAAAACCGGCCCTGAACCGGTCCTTATCATTCAATTTATTGGCCAGATGGATGTCAGCGGCCGTAATGAGACTGAAATTATCATTACTGCATTCCTTCAACGAGAAATTATGAAGCTCACAATTGTATCGGTCCGCCTCCAAACTACACCAAAAACCCTGACGCGCGGCATCCATTTCTTCAGGCATATACCCTGAAGGAATGCTGATAAACACATACCCGTTCGACTTTTCCGATTCAAGCCAGTAAAAGCCGTTCTCATCTGTCACCGTGGTCTTCATGCCATCGGAAACTCTCACTCCGGGAACACCTCTCTCCTGACAATATACCATGCCTTTGATTGTAGCCCCAGCCTTGTCCGGGACATCTGTCCTGATAGTAAGGCTAAATCTGCTTTGAGCCAGGAACTGTTCCCGCTCACCACGTATGAGATATATATTGTAATAGCCATATTCCATTTCCAACGGAATAAGGACAGTACACGATTTCGGCAAAACGTTTTCCACTGCGATGTCATACCTGACGGAAGCGTCGGCAGCATCGCGGAAGGATATAACATCCCCCTCAATGAAACCCGATCCGTCAATACAATAGGGCTCCCCTCTATAGACCGTTATCATTGAATGGAAATAACAGTCACTCACCATCCGCGTCTGCTGCTCAAATACGGGGTCGGGCTGTTTATTGCAAGCAGAAGCAAGGATTAAGAAAATAGCTGAGAAAGCAGCATTGATATATCTATTCATATTTTTCATATCATTAGTTCAGACAAGAAATCCGCACTATGCCCAAACGGCTTGTTCCGTTAGCAACGTCCTGATTATCACTTGCATTACGTTGTATGGTCGCCCTCATCCTTAGAGCAAATCCTTCACGGTCAGCAAGTTCGGACGGCAACTCGATAACGTATTCAGGGGCATGGACATCACAATGCCAGTTTGCACACACATACGGGCTTCCTATAGTGTGCCAGTTGATATCTTCTGCGTTGTCCGCCCATTCAAGTTGGAATTCTATAGGGCCATAGGTATTGCTTGAAGCAGTGAATTCCAAATACAGCTTTCCCTTCGCCCCAATAGTGGACAAGTTGGAAAAAATCCAGCAGCAGCCGTCTGTCTGAGAATATTGGGATGCGGTATTCTGCCACCAGTTCTGAGCCATAAGTGCCAGATATTGAACGGAAATACTATTACCATAACTTGGAAACCACTTGCCAGTCTGAGAATCGAAAGTGGCAGCTCCGTTTCTTGCATGGGCCCAGGCCCAATACATCTGATCCGTAGTGCCGGATGTTGATCCAAGAACGGATCTGCTTACGGAATGATACAGCGTTCCACTGCCCACACTCGCCTTTACCTCGGACAAAACCAACTTGTTATCAGTCCATGGTCCGAACTGCACGATGGTCTTTGACATGCGTGTAGAAGGGTCATTGCCGAAAGCAGTGATGTCCGACTCCCTGCGAACCCTGATACACCATGTATCTTCCTTCTGCCGATTCGTAGAATAACCCTTATACCGATCTGCCTTATACCTTTTGTTGACAATTCCCGTTATATCACCCTTGGCTTCCGGTATGAGGTGAAGTGCACGTTCAGTAAAAGACCATGTAGTATAAAGTTTTGACATTGACCCATCAGCAGCCCTGAGATAATGACCATATTCCAGAGTCAGGTCGTTATAGTCAGCACTTCCCATATATAACGACTTCTGCTCAACACCGAGATACCCCGCTTCGTTGATGTTTACCAAAGTACCATACGGAAGGACAAACTCGACGTCCTTTATGGTGACCAGCCGGTTTTCATACTTTGAAATATCGGCGAACGATTCTAGAACAACTGGAGTGAGTTCACTGCCTGGAAGGACTGTCTTTACACATGAAGATGCCAGTTCATCAAGTTTGATTGAATTACAGTATGAATCAATGGAGAGTTTCTGCCCGTAAAGATGTATAGACAGCTTATCTCCTTCTTCATATACATTGTCCTCAGCATTCTCAAATTCAATCCACATCCCAGCCTCGCCGTCATCTATAAACATCGTGTTATCACTTTGAGATGCTGCATATTCTATCGGATAGTTCTTCGTGTGGCGATTGCTAATGACCACACCCTCAACATAGGTATTCCCGCTTATCGGGCCCGGACCGGCCGCCAGGATTTCCGCAATGGATTTCTTCTCGGCAAGTTCAAATGCGGAGGACTTATCGCTCTGTGTTACAGTAAAACGCCTGCACAACTGGGTTCCAAACGCCCGTATCGAAACTTCTGCCATGCGTGGGCTGTCTGTCGCATTCTCACTGCACTCAAAAATTTGACTGTCAGATGTAAACTCGCCCAAAGAAAGCCAATCTCCTCCCTGCTCTATCTCTGCCACCCAGCCAATATTGGAAGTAACGTTTACCTTAAATTTTTCTCCTTTATAAGAAACACTCCTGCCACTTTCATTTACACTTATTTCGAGGACCGGATCATTTCCCCCTTGGTTAAAGGTCAATGTCGCCACACTTGTCCCGGCCGTCACTATATTCAGTACAGCCGTACGCGAAGCCGCCATTGTATTCTTGGCCAGCTTTACACTGAAACGGGCATCCCCATCCCCCTCTTTCGGCCATACGGTAATCCAGGAATCATCCTCAGAATAAGTGGATATTATTTCCCAATGCCCGAAATCGGAATACATAACAAAATCCTTTGTTCCTCCATTGCTGTCAAAAGAGATGACAGTTTCTCCGTCATTGATGTCAACAAAAGAACCATGCAACTCTTCTGCGCAAGCCGATATCAACAACACGGATAACAACAAAACTGCATATATGCCTTTATTTCTCATAATAACTGTGTATTATCTGATTCCGGATGAAAGTGCCTGCTTGCTCCACCATATAGGTGTTTTCATATCATCAGCACCTTTGTAGTATGTTGACAGGCGCTCTGCCGCCTCACGATAGCTTTCAGAATTTGTCTTTGCAACATCCTGCGGATAAGCCAGTCGAGTCGGTAATATATGGTCATTCTGCGTACCCGAACCGATTACCAGTTCCGGGTATCCCGTACGTCTATATTCACACCAGGCTTCAAAGCCAACCCAGAATAATGCGACATATTTTTGATCCAATATCTGCTTAAGGCTACCGTCATACGGGATTTTCTCAAGAAAACGGTCAATGGTGCTCTCCGGGACAACGACGCCGCTGAGATTGGTATCAGCCCAAAAACGGACGGACGCACGAACTGCATCATCATAGTATTTTTCTGCGAGTTCATCACCACCTGGAACCCATCCACGCTTGATTGCCTCTGCAAAAATAAAAAGGACCTCATCGTACTTCATATTGGAATATGGAGAGTCATAATCTCCCAGATTCCTTTTATTTAACAAGCTTACGCCACTATTGTCGGACTCCTGAGCTTCCTTTCCACTTTCAGCTCCTTTCCAGCCGTCGGCACTGGAGGCCTGACGAAACCAGATTGAAAGACGAGGGTCTCCCGGAGCAACCATCATATTGATAAGTTGCTCTGCCGGACGTCGGCCAGTGGTGGTAAAAGCTGTTTCCAAAGTAGAGCCGAAATAATTGACAAACGGATTAACTTGGTCATAATACAAGGTCGCATTGTCATCGTTAGAGGAAAATACCGGCCATTCGGAAGGTTTGGTGAACACCTCACATATTTTGTCAGGAACATCGAAAACAGACGCCCGGTTACTCATCCTCATCAAAACCCTCAAGTATAATGAGTTATTGAATTTACGCCACTTAGCGATATTACCTCCATACATCAAGTCTCTTGAACCATCTGCAAGGTCGGCAGCCGAAGCATATAAACCGTTGGCATATTCCAAGTCCTCTATAAGCCGAGCATAAATCTCCTCCTGACTGTCAAAAGATGGCTTCGTAAGGTTTTCCGTTGCACCTTTGAATGCTTCGCTGCATGGAACATCACCGAAACAGTCCGTTACATTCTGGAGAAACAGGCATTTCATCGTTATGGCTATTGCCTCACAGGCCCTGTCTTCCTTTTGAATTGCAAGTTGACGCATGTGCTCCGCATCAGCCGCCCATTTGTATAAATTTGACCATACAGAAGTCATTACGGCATTCGTGATGACATATCTATGGTAGGAATTGTTTCCGGTACCAGAAACTGTATATTGGATAAGTTCCCCATTCAAAAGCCATGTTCTGTAAAGAAGAACCTCCGTTCCAGAGTAAACCAATTCTTGGAGTAAACCCGAAGGGCTGATATCCCCAAGTGCCATTTCATTTGGATTTCTGTTTATCTCCTCAAATCCGGATGTACAGGAAATAATGGAAGCGAATAACGGAAACAGGAAAATCTTTTTCAATATCTTTTTCATACCCATATCATTTAGAATCCTAGTTTGAGATTGAATCCAAAGGACCTTGTCATTGGATAGCTTCCGGTTTCCACGCCCCTATAGAGTGAAGACCCTGACATGGAAGATACTTCCGGATCAAACTGAGGCCACTTTGTTATGCAAAAGAGATTATTGGCAAAAAGACCGAGAGAAATACTCCGGAAGACCTTTGTCTTTTCACAGATATGCTCCGGAAGAGAGTAATCGACCCTGAGTTCCTTCATTTTCAGATACGATGTGTCGAAAGTATTTGACTCAACATTATTCCTATTTAGGACGTAAAGATTGTAATACTCTACAATGTCCGTCGTAATCGTAGTGTTTTTTGTATATGTACCGTCCGGATTCAGATTTACTCCCTCGTGGACAAGGCCATCATAACGTCCCGGGAGCGAGGCCGTGGTCTTGCCCATATAACCAAGAATCGCATTGGTAAGAGAATATGCTCGTCCACCCATAGAGGCGGCAAATGATGCACTGATGGACAAAGTCTTATATTTCAAACATGTCTGAAGGCCTCCGGTCCAGTCTGGATAAATGGAGCCAAGATCTTTCAGTTCCGTTCCAAGAACAGGGTTGCCGGTCGTCGCATTGACAATTACCTGGCCGGAACAATCAATCTTGCTCCCGTCTTCAGCATAATAAAACGCCCCCTCCGGAGCTCGTTCATATCCTACGCCGTATATTCTTCCAAGCTCCTGCCCCGGATATGCGTATATATAAACCCTGCTGCCACAAGTGTTGTTGGCATTCAATTGCCATACACTTACCCCCTCAGCCAATTCGACAAGCCGGTTCCAGTTCTTGGACCAATTGATATCAATGCTCCACTTCCAATTACGACTGGCCAGAGGCATGAATGAGATAGCCAGTTCTATGCCTTTATTATCAACGCGGCCGGCATTTATAAGTGTAGATGCCGCACCGGTAGACCAATCGGACGGAATGTTTATAATCTGGTCAGTAGTGCTGGACGAATACCATGCTGCATCGACAGAAATGCGCCTTTTAAAGAATGACAGTTCTATTCCGGCTTCCCAGCTCTCGACATTCTCCGGTTTGATATAGTAATTAAGTGTTTCTGATGGGATATAATATGAACCGGTGAAGTTTGAAGAATTCTTGTAGCTGGCTATCAGGTTATATGGGTCGGTATCATTTCCGACATTGGCCCATGAAGCCCGGATTTTTATCATGTCAACCCAAGCGGCCTTTTTCTTTATACTGAACAGTTCATCAAGAAGTATGCTGCCACTGACAGACGGATAAAAATACGAGTTGTTGCCAGGAGCCAAAGTCGATGACCAGTCGTTTCTTCCTGTTATGTCCAAGAAAATCATATCCTTCCAGCTCGCAGATATAAAGCCATACAAGGAGTTGATTGCCTTACGGTAACGGCGGCTCGTTACCTCAATCTGACCATTTACATTCTGGAGTATGAATACATTCGGTTCAACAAGCTGACTAGCCAGAAGAGAGACATTGCTGGAGTTCTGCATCATAGCGTTTCCTCCGAAAGATGCACTCAGATAGAAGTCCTTGATGGTCTTGTGAAAAGACAATAGAAAATCAGTATTGAACTCCAGATTTCGCACCGTCTGCTCCCTGTACATACCAGACAGATACGCGTGTGAGTATTGAGGTTTCTGTTGTGTGCGGAAATCATTCTGAAAATCCACACCAGCCCTCAAGGCAAGGGAAAGACAATCCGGGATAATGTGCCCAGTTACGGACAAATTACCATAAACCCTGTCCCTATCCATTGTATTTAGATGCTCATAGGCAACAAAATATGGATTGTCCAGGCTTGAATCACATAGTTTGATATCCGTTGCCTGTCCTGAATTCCATGCTACGATATCCCCGTTTTTCCACTCATTGTATAAATCTTCCACTGAGGCGGAAACCGGTTGCCAAAGCAAAGACTTGAGAGGAGTCGAATTACTGTATCCGCTAATCGGAAGATTATCAGAGTCCTTTCTATAGTAGGTTAGTTTAAGGGCGGCCTCAACATAGCGGTTTCTCTTACTGCTTGCAGATACATTGAAAGACTGGGTGTTGTGCCCGGTATTCGGCACTATCCAGTCAGACCGGGTATCCTTGACAGAAACTCTCAACTGTGATCCTTTACCGTCACTGGCATCAACGGCTATACTATTGGAGAATGTAAGACCTGGCTCAAAAAATCCTATATACCAGTCACAAACCTCATAAGGGAGCAAGGTATATTCTCCGCTTTCGCGATCATAGGACTTGTACATATACCTAAGCTGCCCCTCAACCTTTTCGCCAAACTGATACCGGGAATGAAAAGCAGAAATTTTAGTTCCACTATAACTCTTGTCAGCCGCAACGGTATAGAATGAGTATTCATCAGGACTTATGCCATTGGACATATGGGAGGCCAAGGTGCTGCGGCGATAATCACCAGCGCCATACTCATATTGGAAATCCGGCCAATATCCCGGAATCTCAGTAGTTACTCCCGTACTGAAAGTGATTCCGAGTCCCTTTTGCTTTTTCCCTGATTTTGTCGTTATAACAATGGCACCATTTGCCGCACGTGAACCATACAGTGCCGTCGCTGCTGGTCCCTTGAGGACAGATACACTGGCGATGTCATCCGGGTTTATGTCGCCGGCGCCATTGCCATAATCAATTGGGGCATCAACGCTATCATATGAACCGCTTGACGAGTTTGCCGTCATACTGCTATTGATCGGGACTCCATCCACAACAAAAAGTGCTGTATTGTTATCATGCGAGAGGGAACTCTCTCCCCTGAGAGTGACGCGGACAGATCCACCAGGTCCAGCGGAGGACTGATCCATATTCAGACCTGCCACCTTGCCGGCCATTCCCGCAAGCCAATTGCCTCCATCCGTATTTCCGAGATCCTCACTGGACACCTTTGACACCGCATATCCAAGGCTCTTCTCTTTACGAGTAATTCCTAATGCAGTTACCACGACGGCATCAATCTGCTGAGTGGCAGGGGTGAGATCTATAGTCTGAAATGCCATATTGGGAGCGACCTCTATCATTTGCAGATTATAGCCGAGGTATTCTATTTTCAGCCGCGCTCCCACCGGTACATCATGGATTACAAATTGTCCATTAGCATCTGTGATTTCTCCTATAAGAGTTCCTTCCTGAATGACAGAAGCACCTATCACTGCCTGACCGTTCTCATCACGGACAACCCCGGAAACATCAACACGGGATTTTGTCTCAATCTTCACATTGGAACTTTCCTGGGACTTGCGACGCAGCACAATATGCTTCCCTTCCAAAGCATATTCTATGTCATGTTCCTGAAAAATCCGAGTAAGGACCGATGAAAGATTTTCGTTCTCGGCTTTAATCGAGACGGTAAAATCCAACTGACTTTCATTAAAAACAAAGAGATAATCTGTCTGCCGTTCGATGTCATTCAGGATTATCCTTGCAGGAGTATTTTCCCTGTCGAGGGAAACCTTTCCCTTTTGAGCCAATGCCGGCAATGCCCACATAAGGAACAAAAACGGCAAAACTCTTCGCACAATTCTGCCTAAGCTTAATTTCATCATTGTATATGACTTGGTTATCAGTATATTATCTAATTATGATTCTTCGACCGACACTGTCAAATTCATAGTCGAAATGGACAAGACCGGTCAACACTTTAAGAGAGTATTCAACCCCGTCTTCCTTACGAAACTTTCCTGTACAACGAACATCCGACAGAGATGGCCTTTCTATAACGATGTTTACCCCGTAATAATTGCTGAACTCGTCCATCATCTCTGCAAAAGTTACATTATTGAGTGTCAGGATTCCATCAATCCAGGAGAATCTGTCCCTATTCGGAATATCGGAGACTGCCAGATTACCATCTGCTCCGGAGGTGGCACACTGATCCGGTTTCAGAATTACGGATTGCATTCCATCTTTAGAACTTACCTTAACAGAGCCCTTCAGCAACGTGGTTTCAAAAGGAGCGCTTGGGTACGAACTAACATTAAAGACTGTTCCCAGGACCCGAACGTCATAATCCGATGTGGAAACCAAAAACTCTCTCTTGTCGTCTCTACTTACTTCAAAATAGCCCTCTCCCACAAGAGAAACCACTCTGCTTTTGCGACCGAAATCATTTGGATAAACCAAGGTGCTCCCTGAATTGAGCCATACTTTTGTACCATCAGCCAGTTGCAATTCCACTCGTTGACCTGCCGGCACTTTTACAATTTGTTCCAATCTCTGCGGTTTACCGAAAACATAGCCTATTAGACCTATAATAAAAACTGCCGCTGCACACGCGACAGCACGCCATATCCCCGATACCTTCTGTCTGACCGAAGTTTCATGATTCAGATTGCCGCCTCCTGCATTCAAAAGCAGGGCAGTCCATACAAGGCGCTCTTTTTCCAAAATCTTGCGATTTTCTTCCGATTCCATCGCCCACTCCATTATCATACGATCTTCATCAGGAGTAGTACGGGCATCAAAATAACGGATAATAGTCTCTCTATCCATATGTATAATATGTGGCTTTCCTATTTGAATAACACCTTTCTTGTCCGTTACCCTAAACAAAAAACAGTATATTTGCCAAAAAGGAAACTTCAGCATGAGTGTCTTGTCCGCCGAAAAATTTACGGAGCTGTTTGAACAATACCGGGAGCCATACATCCGATTCGCAAATTCTTTCGTACGGGATGTCCAGGTTGCTGAAAATCTATATGCAGACACATTTGCAGACTTCTGGATGCGTAAAGATATATTGCCGCCCGATTGCAGTATTCCGGCATATCTCCTCACTTCCCTGCGCAACCGAGCTCTCAACTGTTTACGGGAAGAACGACGTCACAGAACTGTGTCAGAAAACAAAATAGGAATTGATTTGCGGGAACTTGATTTCCGTATCAGCTCACTTGAAGACTTTGCCATACAGCCGTTATTTACGGAAGAAATAAACAATATCGTTTCCAGAACAATAGCCTCCATGCCTGCGCGGACTAAGGAAATATTCCTTATGAGCCGTAAAGGACGACTGAAAAACACTGAGATTTCCAAGGAACTTGGAATTACCGTCAAAGCCGTTGAATATCATATAACCAAGGCCTTGAAAATGTTAAGAACTGCACTTGTCGATTATTTCCCGCTTATTGCAATTTTTTTGACCAAATATCTACGATGAAAAAACACTTCCTTTCGATTATCGCGGCCCTGGTGCCGCTCTGTGCGG
>CAMBRR010000045.1 GCA_945870315.1 uncultured Bacteroidales bacterium | reverse complement strand
TAAAATTCAAAGAATTCGCAAATGAAATTATTTACGGATTGCAGCGATACCCGGAAGTTCCTTACCCTCAAGATATTCGAGCATTGCACCACCACCGGTGGACACATAGCTAACTTTGTTTGCAAAACCCATCTGGGTAACTGCAGCTACTGAATCACCGCCACCTACGAGGGTGAATGCGCCATTCTCAGTTGCCTTGGCAAGCATTTCAGCCACCTTGTTGGTACCTTTTGCGAAAGCCGGAATCTCGAACACTCCTACAGGACCGTTCCAGAGAATGGTCTTTGACTTGAGGATGACATCCTCCCACATTGCAAGAGTACTTGGTGCAGCATCAACGCCTTCCCACTCGTCAGGAATCTGAGAGTTGAGACAAATCTTTGTATTGGCGTCATTTGAGAATGCATCTGCAATCACAACCTCTTTGGAAAGATACAGTTTCACACCCTTCTCCTCAGCTTTCTTGAGGATGTTGAGTGCAAGCTCCTGCTGATCGTCCTCGCAGAGAGATTTACCAATCTTGCCACCCTGAGCCTTCACGAAGGTATAAACCATACCACCGCCGATAATCATATTGTCAACTGCATCGAAAAGATGCTCGATGATGCCAATCTTAGAAGAAACCTTTGCACCGCCGACAATTGCAGTCACAGGATGCTCAGGTGTTTTGAGAACGCGGTCGATAGCCTTGATCTCGCCTTCCATCACATAGCCGAACATCTTGTCATTAGGGAAATATTCAGCGATGAGGGCTGTTGAAGCGTGTGCACGGTGAGCTGTTCCGAATGCATCGTTGATGTAGCAGTCAGCATATGAAGCAAGTTTCTTGACGAATGCTTTCTGGCTTTCCTTCACAGCTGCCTTGGCGGCCTTCTTTTCTTCGTCGGTTGCATCCTCTGCAAGTCCTCTTGGCTTTCCTTCCTCCTCAGCATAGAAACGGAGGTTTTCAAGAACGAGGACCTCTCCCGGTTTAAGAGCTGCAACCTTGTCGTCTGCCTTCATGCAATCCTCGGCGAACTTTACAGGTACTCCAAGAAGTTCCTCAACCCTGCAAAGGATGTGTTTGAGAGAGAATTTCTCAGTTACGCCCTTAGGCCTTCCGAGGTGAGACATAATGATGAGGGAACCGCCTTTCTCAAGGACTTTCTTGAGGGTTGGGATGGCTGCCCTGATACGTGTGTCGTCAGTAATCTCCATCTTTTCGTTCAATGGAACGTTAAAGTCAACTCTGACAATTGCCTTCTTACCGGCAAAATCGTAAGTATCAATGTGCTGTTGCATATAAAATAGAATTTGAATTGTTCCAAACCTTATCGCCTGTGCGATAAACTTGGCAAATTTAGCAAATTTCGGGGAAATACAAGAATTTAGCATATCTTTGCAAAGCAAAAACAAACTTGAACCCCAACTGTATGATGACTATAGAATGTCCCGGCGAGTTCTGGAAGGATTACGAACTGATAGACTCAGGCAATTTCGAAAAACTAGAGAGATTCGGAAGTTACATAATGGCCCGCCCTGAGCCTAAGGCCCTATGGGACAAAACACTGTCCGAAGGAGAATGGAATCGTCTGATGCACACCAGGTTCCGCACCGGAGCCGGATTCGGGAAGGCGGGCAAGGAAGACAGCGGCGTGTGGGAAAAGAAGAAAAGTATGCAGGAGCAGTGGAATATCCGCTACAAAGGGGCTCAAAGCGGGCTGGACTTCAGTCTGAGGCTCGGGCTTACGTCATTCAAGCATGTAGGGGTATTTCCCGAGCAATCCGCCAACTGGGAATTCATCTATAAAAGGACAACGGAACTGGTAAGAAAGGCACAGGAAGAAGGCCTGCAAAAGCCCAAGGTCCTGAATCTCTTTGCATATACCGGAGCTGCATCCCTCGCGGCCAAAGCCGCAGGAGCAGATGTAACACATCTGGATTCCGTCCGTCAGGTTGTTACCTGGGCCAAGGGAAATATGGAAAAGAGCGGTCTGGACAACATCCGGTGGGTTGTGGAGGACGCCCTCAAGTTTGCCCGCAGGGAAGCGAAAAGGGGAAATCTCTACCAGGGCATCATCCTGGATCCTCCGGCTTATGGACACGGTCCGGATGGTGAAAAATGGAAATTGGACGAATGTCTCAACGAGATGCTCAAATGCGTATCCGACATCCTGGCCCCAACAGACAGTTTCCTGGTGCTGAACCTGTATTCCAATGGCTATTCTGCCGTCCTGGGAGAAACCCTTGTAAGAGAGACTTTCTGCAAAAAGACGGCATTCAAATCCCTTGACTGCGGCGAGCTCGTCCTGAAGGACTCATATGGAAAAAACCTGCCCCTGAGCATTTTCGTGCGCCTGAGCAGGTAATCCAAATATATAAAATCCTTTATTCTTCCTCATCCAGGCCGAAGGCCTTGTCGAAGTCCGTCCTTATCTGTTCTGCAAGATTTTCATCCCCATATTCCTGAGCAAGGTCCGCCACGAACTGAATGCAATTGTAACATCTCTCGAACTCGCTTCTTGCATAGTCAAAATAATCATAAAAGAACAAAGCGGATTTCATCAGTTGAGGGATAAAACGCCCTGTCAATTCCTCAGCCTTGTCTGGAGCGCCTGCAATATAGTAGGTCTCAATCATATCCACCACGATGTATTCGTTCTTGAAACCGAGGTAGGTCAGATCCAGAGGGAAGTTCTTTTCCGGAACGCACTCCTGGCACATATCCAGCAATTCCACAGCCCGCTCCTTATCTCCTATCTTGAGCATCTCCTTGGCGGCATTGGTAAACAGCTCACGCTGAGGAAGGACACCGCAGAATGTGTACAAGTTCTGATAATCAACGAAATAATCAGTTCTCTTGAGAGCATCCCAGCTATATACATTCTTCATCTTGTAATACAAATCCTCCGGATCTGCAAAACCGATGTCTGTACTCTTCATCCTGTTTTTGATTGGGACGAAACGGTAGGAAAATCCGTCATACATAAGATAATCCTTCAGACCGACATTGATGTCGCCTCCCATACTGAGCAGGCTCAGAGGACGGTCCCACTCGTAGGTGGACAGGAAATCCAGCATAAAGAGTTCCGGTTTGGTAAGGTAATCCTTGTCCTTGGAAAGATTCAAGACAATAGAATCCGGAATCATATCGGCATATTTTTCATCCAGGATACCATATTTCAAGACATTTTCCTTGTTGACAGGAAGAATGAAACTGCGGGCCGGGATATAGTCAACCTCGCGTCCGCTGGCCAGAGGAAGTTTCGCTTTAGGATGCCGGAAAACCGCCATCACATCGGAAAGCAGGCAAGGTTCCTGGGTAATGTCATAGACATAGACAAAATCATTGGTACCATAGAGATATTGCTTCTGTCCCACTGACAGTTTCAAAGGAGCTGACTCATTGACAGCATATTTCATCTGGTCGATATGCCAGTCGGTTCCGAGCAGGGAGGTGTTCACGATTCTCACATCGGTACGAACGCCCTCAACCTCCTGCGCATACCACAGAGGGAAGGTATCGTTGTCTCCGTGCGTGACCAGAATACCGTTCTGACCGACAGAATTGAGATAATTCTTGGCCATCTCCACGGCTGTATATCGGTTGCTGCGGTCGTGGTCATCCCAGTTCTGGCACGCCATAAGCACAGGCACGCCCATCAGGAGGATGCTCAGAGCAGAGGCTGTTGCGACATCTGCCGTGTTGTTGCGCACGCCTTTCTTTTCAAACAGACCGGAGAATGCATCGTACAGACCTGCCACAGCCAGGCCAATCCAGATGCAGAAGGCATAGAACGACCCCGCATAAGCATAATCCCTCTCCCTGACCTGATATGGCTGCTGGTTGAGATAGATTACGATGGCTATTCCCGTCATAAAGAAAAGCAGGAAGGTCAGCCAGGAACCTCTCTTGTCCCTTCCGAATTGGGCAAACAGGCCGATGAGTCCAAGCAGCAGAGGCAGGAGATAATAATGGTTCTTTGCCTTGTTGTTCTTGAGATAATCAGGAGCATTGCTCTGGTCCCCAAGCCTCACTTCGTCTATGAATGGTATTCCGCACTCCCAGTTTCCTGCCATTATGTCTCCCGGAGTAGGACTGTGGATTTCGTTCTGTCTGCCGGCAAAGTTCCACATAAAATACCTCCAGTACATCCAGTTCATCTGGTAATCGAGGAAGAAGGTCAGATTCTGGAAGAAAGTAGGTTTCTTGTAGTCTGAATCCGGCATAGGCTTGCCTTTTCCGTTCATATAGGACTGGTAAAAATCAATGTATTTCTTGTCTGATGAACACCACATTCGAGGGAAAAGCATTTTGCCGGATGCATCATACTTTATCTTGCCCATTCCATCGGCTTTCACATATTTCCCGTCTAGAGGAGCCCAATATTTGTCCTGCTCCACGGTGTAAGGAGCCCCAAAGCAAGGTCCATAGACCAGCGGGGTGCTTCCGTACTGTTCGCGGCTGAGATAACGGATCAGAGTGAAGGCATTGTCAGGCTGATACTCGTTGGTCGGAGTCTTGGCACAAGAACGGATGACCACTATGGAGAAGAGCGAGAAGCCGATGATGATGGTGGTAAAACAGAGCAGGACCGTATTCATCAGGACCTTTCCCTTTTTCATCGTATAGAACAGGCCCCAGAAGCACAGAGCAAAGAGGATAACCATAAAGGCCACGGCTCCGCTGTTGTACGGAAGGGACAGCACATTGACAAAAAAGAGGTCGGTGTATGCGGCCAGTTTTGGAATGTAAGGTATGATTCCGAACAGCACCACAGCGAGGATGACGCAGGATAATGCAAAGATCTTCACATATTCCCAGAAGGAATAGTGACCGTCTTCTCTCTGCCGGTAATAATAGAGAAATACAATTGCAGGAATGGCCAAAAGGTTGAGCAGATGTACTCCTATTGACAAGCCCATCAGGAAGGAAATCAGGACAATCCACCTGTTGGCATATGGGGTGTCAGCCTGTTCGTACCATTTGGTCATAGCCCAGAAGACAATGGCGGTGAAAAGTGAAGACATCGCATAGACCTCACCTTCAACTGCTGAAAACCAGAATGTGTCACTGAAGCAATAGGCCAGGGCGCCTACTGCGCCACTTCCATATATGGCAATGGCTTGTCCGATGGTATATTCCTGGCTGCCGGGACGTTTGCGCACTACCCTCTTGGCCAGGAAGACTATGGTCAGATATAGGAAAAAGATGGTAAGTGCTGAGCAGATGGCACTCATCACATTGACTGCAACCGCTGCCGAAGAGGCTCCTGCGAACATAGTGAATATCCTCGCAAACAGCTGGAATACAGGGTTTCCAGGAGGATGGCCAACCTCCAGTTTATAAGATGATGCGATGAATTCTCCGCAATCCCAGAATGAAGCCGTCGGTTCAATTGTCATCAGGTATGTGAACGCCGCTACGGCAAGGACGAAAATGGAAACTATTCGATTCCAAAGTGTAAACTTCTTGTCTGTCATATCAAAAATATATCCTGTTTCAGGATTCATTAAAACACGAAACAGGCAAATATACGATGATATTCCCTATATTTGCAAAATAAATTGATGATATGGCTGATAACGATTGGAAAAAAAGACTCGGAGTGGTTTTCTCCACCAACCCCGATTTCGAATATACGGAAGAAACCGACGACGAAATTGCTACGATTGAAAAATCGAAGCAGGCTCTCATCGTTGGCATTGACCGCAAGGGACGCGCAGGCAAGCAGGTGACTCTGGTCAGTGGCTTTGTGGGAACCTCGGATGACCTTGCCGAACTGGGCAGGGCCCTGAAGGTAAAATGCGGGGTAGGCGGCACCGCCAAAGATGGGGTTATCACCATCCAAGGCGATTTCAGGGACAGGATTGTGGGCCTGCTCAAGGAAATGGGATATACAAAAGCTAAAAGAGGCAACTGATGGACAGCACTTTGGCAACATACCCGGTTGACAGTCTGTTTGTTTCGGGCACATTATGTCTGGACAGAAGCCTTGAAAATCTTCCCCCTTCCGGATATGGACAAGGAAATATCCTGTTCACCATTCTCTGCATAGCTTCCTTAATGGCCGTTATAGTGATGCTAAAAAGGTTTGTGAATATATTTCCTTCTCTGATGGCCTGCCTTATCAGGTGGAAAGAAGCCATTAACCTTGAGGCCAGCGTCAAGTTGACAAGGGATCGTAACATTACTGCCGGAGTTATGATAATGCCTTTCTGCCTGACTGCCTCTTTCTTCAATCTCTATTCTCCGTCCTATATGGACTCCCTGGAGGACAACCTGAGGCTGCTGGTTGTAATCGGAGTGTTTGCCGCATATCTGCTTCTGAGAAGGATGCTCGACTGGATGATGGCTTCATACAACGCAGTCCCTCGCAAAAACTACGGGACCGCCTGCCGTTCATCCTACAATTTCTTCATCCTGACAAGCCTCGTGATGCTTGCCCTTGGAGGAATCCTTGAGTTTATCGGAGTGAATCCGGATGTGACCAGACAGGTCCTGATTTGGCTGCTTGGTGGTTCATATATACTTTCAATCGTACGAAAAACGCAAATTTTCGCTTCATATTGTTCCTTATTGCAAGCTTTTTTGTACCTTTGCGCCCTCGAAATTGCACCTACCGGTATCTTAATTGCATCCGGGATAGTTTTTTAAATTTTAAAGCAGACAGCAGCACAGCGACAGATGAACATTCTGATATCACAACAGCAGCCGAAGACGGTTTCTCCTTATGACAGTATCGCGACAAAATTCGGGGCAAGATTTGACTTCAAGCCATTCTTCAAAATGGAGCCCCTCACCTCAAGAGAATTCAGAACACAACGAATAAACATACTGGAGCACACAGCCATCATTTTCTCTGCAAGGACCACTATCGACGCATTCTTCCAGATATGCGAGGAACTTCGTATCAAGGTCCCGGAGACGATGAAATATTTTTGCACAACAGAAGCGGTTGCCAACTATCTCCAGAAGCATATAGTTTATAGAAAAAGGAAAATATTTTTCGGTGACGGCACCCCCGAGTCCATCCTCGGACTGATTGGCAACAAGCACAAGGGAGAAAACTTCCTTGTTGCCACATCTGGCTCATCCAGCAAAGATGCCGTTACTAAAGCAATTGAGACACAAGGGCTTACATTTGAGACTGCAATGTTTGTAAAACCGGTATCCCAGGATCTCGCAGGGGTTGATTTGCACTCATACGACCTGATTGTGCTCTTCAATCCGGCTGATGTCAAGTCCCTGTATGAGAACTTCCCTGATTTTACTCAGGGGGACATCAAGTTCGTATCCTACGGCAGGTCCATTGTAGGTGCGATGAATGAAGCCGGTCTCAAGATTGAGATTTCAGCACCTACTCCGGAGGCTCCTTCAGTGGCAAAAGCACTGGAGATTTACCTGTCAAAATAATGGAGGAGGGCATCCGTCATACATTTCCAAAAGAAGAAAAACTCTGTGGCAAAACAAGCATCGAAATGCTGATTGCACGGGGAAAGTATCATACTGCATCCCCTTTGAGGTGCTGTTTCCTTGCAGAAAATGGTCAGGAACACAGCAGGATGATGGTATCAGTCCCGAAGAAATTCTTCAAAAGGGCCGTCAAGCGGAATTTGCTCAAAAGGCGGATAAGAGAATGCTGGCGCAAGCAGAAACATATGATTCCTGAAGGGCACCACATCGACATCCTCCTCACCTACACATCCAAGGAAGTATCGGACTACGGAACCATCTATGAATCAGTTGGTTCTATCCTGAATCAGATTTCCAAAAACATAAAAGCGAAATAGGATATGGAGGAATGGATGCGAAAAATTGCGGAAGTTCTGAAAAAGGCGGCGGTCTTTCCGTTTGTCATCCTCATCCGTTTCTACCAAATCTGCATTTCTCCTCTCAAACCGCCATCCTGCCGCTTTACGCCAACCTGTTCACAATATGCTCTGACAGCCTTCCGCAAGCACGGCCCCATCAAAGGCTTTTATCTTGCGGCGAGAAGACTGCTCCGTTGTCATCCTTGGGGAGGCAGCGGGTATGACCCGGTTCCGGAGAAATTCGAATTCTGGAGCAGGAAGAAGGGTGAATGAATAAAAAATGCTATCTTTGAGGCAAACCACATTATATGCTGAAAGAAATTCATTTTGTAAGCGCCGATGAGGCTGTAAAAGTAGTAAAATCAGGAGACCACGTCCATTTGAGCAGCGTCGCCAGCGCGCCAAGACTGCTTATTGACGCATTGTGCCGCAGGGGTGAGGCCGGAGAACTGAAGGACGTGAAGATTCACCATCTACACACCGAGGGGGCTGCTCCGTATACGGATCCGAAATTCAACGGAATCTTTTTTCATCAGGGATTTTTCATTGGGGCAAATGTCCGCAAGGGTGTACAGAGCGGATATGCAGATTATATCCCTGTCTTTTTAAGTGAAACCCAGAAATTGTACAGATGCGGCGCCCTTCCTTGTGATGTCGCGATGATACAAGTCTGCCCTCCGGACAAGCACGGATTCGTATCGCTCGGGACCTCCGTGGATGCGACTCTGGCTGCAATCGAATGTGCCAAGACGGTGATTGCCGTGGTTAACAAGAATGTCCCAAGGGCCTGGGGACAGGCAATGATTCCAATGTCAGCCATAGACATTTTCGTTGAAGGAGATACGCCTCTCGAACCGGCGCATTTCAGCGAGCCGAACGAGGTTGAATCCGCCATTGGCCGTCACTGCGCTGAACTGATAGAGGATGGAGCTTGTCTCCAGATGGGCATCGGTGCCATTCCGAACGCCGTCCTTGCACAATTGGGTGGCCACAAACACCTCGGCATCCACACTGAAATGTTTGCTGACGGAGTGCTGTCCCTTGTTGAAAAGGGCGTCATTGACGGTTCCAACAAGGTAACAGATAAAGGCAAGCTGGTTTCCACCTTCCTGATGGGTTCTCAGCAGGTATATGATTTCATTGATGACAACCCTATGGTGGCAATGATGGACGTAGGATATACTAACGACCCTTATATCATTTCCAAGAATCCTAAAATGACTGCTATCAATTCCGCTGTAGAAATAGATTTAACCGGTCAGGTATGTGCCGATTCCATCGGAACAAAATTCTATTCGGGAGTAGGAGGTCAGTGTGATTTCGTATATGGAGCATCCTTGTCACAGGGTGGAAAGGCCATAATTGCGATGCCATCCTGCACGGCAAGCGGAAAAAGCAAGATTGCCCCGACAGTCCTTCAGGGCGGGGGTATTGTCACCACGAGAGCACACGTCCACTATGTAGTTACGGAATATGGAGCTGTGGACCTTTATGGAAGGTCGATGCAGGAGAGGGCAAAACTTCTCATCA
This sequence comes from uncultured Bacteroidales bacterium, assembly GCA_945870315.1. Lineage (GTDB taxonomy): Bacteria > Bacteroidota > Bacteroidia > Bacteroidales > UBA932 > Cryptobacteroides. The sequence goes on along the minus strand of CAMBRR010000045.1, from coordinate 5,025 downwards.
GCATTGCCCATCCGGACCACAGGGAAGAACTGGACAGGGCCGCCTTCGAAAGGTTCGGGCCTCACTATCAGCTACTCAAGTTTCGCTAGTGGATTTTTCTCGCCTGCGACGAGTAAGTTCACGCTGAAACTCGCGGGCATTTTTCATGTGTTCGCCGTAGGTAACGGCAAATTTATGAGTGCCGTCAAAGGCGGCAGATGCACAGAAATAGAAATATCCGTGCTCATCCGGATTGAGAACCGCCTCTATACATGCCTTCGGAGGAACATTGATCGGAGCCGGCGGAAGACCTGCATATTTATAGGTATTGTAGGGAGAGTCAATTTGCAGGTGCTTTTTTAGAACCCGGTCCAGAGTGTAGTCATAGCAGAAACATACCGTTGGGTCGGCCTGGAGTTTATGGCCTTTGTGAAGACGGTTGAGATATACTCCTGCAATTTTCGGATATTCAAAATCCTTCAGTGTTTCTCCGCTGACGATGGATGCCATAATGGATGCCTCTATAGGAGTAAGGCCCTGCAACTCAGCCTTACGGATGCGTTCCTTAGTCCAGAACTTGTCATATTCCTTTTTGAGACGGTCAAAAATATCTGTCACAGATGCCGTCCAGTCTATCTGATAGGTATCAGGGAGGATGAGAGCGAACACATTCTCCGGAGTAAAGCCATAGGCAGCAAGAAAATCAGCATCATAAAGAGCCCCGCACACCTGCGCAGAGTCAACCATCATCTGGGAGCTGATCTTCTTTGCAAGCCTCTCACGGGTGCGGATGGTCCCGGAAATGGTCATCTGCTGAGGAGTCTGCCAGCCATAGGCCAACATTCTGGCCACATAGATACTTGGAGACTCGGGAGAAACCACATAGCGTCCGGGTTTAAGTTGCCCTGCCGTACCAATCCGTCCGAAAGCCCTGTCCAGACTTCTCGGCCTTAAAGCACCGGCTCCGCTGCATAGCGAATCTTTAACCCTTGACAGGTCATAGTCAGGATAAACATATAGGACATATTCCTTTTCAAAACCAGGTACCTTATTGTCAATATAATAAAGACCTCCAACCACAGCGATGGCACAGAGTGCCACCAGGGCAGGTATTCCCAGGCCCAAAATCAATTTCTTTTTCATTTCTTTCTCAACTTTATCACATCCCCTTCGCGAGTCACATAATCCTCCGTCACACCGTTAAGTCTGGACAGGCTGGAGAGTCTGACAGCATAGCGCTGAGCAACATCCCTAAGGCTCTCCCCTCCTTCGCTGACATATTTGTCCAGTCCCCGGGAAGCTTGTTTTTTCTTTTTCTGGATATATACAACAGAACCGACGGGAAGAATCGTATCAGAAGATTTTGCATCATTGAATTTCATAACCTCGGATGGAAAAAGATTGTACATTCTGGCAATGGAGGCATAGGTCTCATCAGTCTCAGAATAGATGAACTTAACTCCATTGATGGAATATTTCTTCCTTGACAGCTGAAAATCAACGATTTCTGTTGTGCGGGCAGTAACTTCATGAGGTTGTTCCAATGTGTTTGGAGATTGCGGAACCTGAGCCGTTGCAGTGCCTGCTGCTTCAGCCTCCTTAGAGGGCTGAGAGTCATATTCATACAAAGAATAAGTTTCTATTACTGCAATCAGCTTGGCGGCATAATCCGGATCCGTGGCATAACCTGCCTTTTTCAACCCATATGCCCACCCTTTGTAATCGGTAATTTCCAGATCAAAAAGGAACTTGTAGCGGTCACGGTAGCGGAGAAAATCCGAATGGTCATAAAACGATTCTTCCGGAGTCTTATATTTTCGGAAACAGTCATTCTTATTGTCGTCATCCCTGTATATCCTCTGGCCCTTCCAGTCATTGTGACACTTCACCGCAAAATGATTGTTGCCCTGCAGGGCAAGATATGAAGTCCCGCTTGCAGACTCAAGTATGCCCTGGGCAAGAGTGATGCTGGCAGGGATGCCACTACGGTACATTTCTGACACGGCAAGGTCCGACCACTTTGCCACATAGGCCTGCTGTCTGCTGATATTCCCGTCCGCCAGACAGAACACAGAAGATATTAATACTACCAAAAAAGCCGGGAAGAGACACCTATATACAGTCTTCATCAGATTCAATTTAGGTCTGCGAATATAGCACTATTTTTTCTGAAACGGAACATAAGGAATGTCCACAACCATCAGATCCCGGGCGAGAAAAGCATTCTGGAAAATAGGCTTGATCTCGTCGAGATAGAAATCCACCGAAGGGAAACGTGACGAATAATGTCCTACCAGCAACTTCTCCGCTCCGGCCTCAAGCGCACATTCTGCCGCCTGGACTGTGGTGGAATGAAAGGTTTTGGCTGCCATCTGGGCCATATCCTTCGGGAAGGTTGCCTCATGATAAAGCAAGGAAACGCCCTTTACCCAGAGGGGAAGTTCCTCAAAAGGGGCGGTATCGCTGCAATAGGCATAGCTTCGCGGCTGGTAAGGCTGATAGGTAACTTCTGAGGAGAGAATCCTGACGGAACCGCCTGACCGCAGTACATCCTCACCCCTTTTCAGGGTTGCTATTTCTTCCAGAGAAAGGCCGTAGAGAGGAATAGCTTCCTTGACTATGTTCAACTGCGGAGTCTTTTCCCTAAAGAGATAACCGTAGGTCTCCACCCTGTGATTCAACGGGAATGCAGAAACTTGGAGATAGTTATTTTCATATATTACCTGAGGTGAATCCATTTTCAGAGGATGGTAGTCTATCCTGAAATTGATGCCTTCTCCAAAATTCGAAAGGAAGAATTCCAGCACGGGGGCAAAGGAGGCGGGAGCATAGATTGAGAGGTCTGCAGTCCTGCCAAGCATTGACATAGTGGAGAGGAGACCGAAGATCCCGAAAATATGGTCACCGTGGATATGGGAAATCATAATATGCCCTATCCTGAGGAATGAGACTCCTGCCTTGCGGAGCTGCATCTGAACTCCCTCGGAGCAATCAATCAAAAACAAGCGCCCCCGCACATCGAGTACTTGGGCGCTTGGATGTCTTTCCGTCGTGGGCAGGGCAGATGCCGTGCCCAGAACGGTAAGTGTGAAATTCATATCGGAAGGTTTATTCACCTTTCTCGAACTGACTCTTGAGAGCTGCGAGAGCGTCAATGTCACCGAGAGTTGTCTTCTCGATAGTTGAATTGATCTTCTTCACTGCTTTCTTAGTGCTGTCAGACTCAGCAGCTGCTTTCTCTGCCTTGGCCTCAGCATAAGTCTTCACGTGAGAGAGGGTAATCTTCTTGGTGCTGCGTTTCAAATCAACAACCTTGAATGCGAGAGTCTCGCCTGCAACCGGCATAGAGCCATCCTCCTTAACGAGGTCTTTTGCAAAGCAAACTGCATCTACATCCGCACCGAGGTCGATGGTTGCAGCCTTGTCATTGACAGAGACAACCTTAGCCTCAACAACAGTTCCGACAGCGAACTTAGCCTCAATCTCATCCCAAGGGTTAGGAAGGAGCTGCTTGTGTCCGAGGCTGAGTTTGTGATTCTCCTCATCGAAGTCGAGGATGACAACCTCAATCTTGTCACCAGGAGCAACGAGCTCTGACGGATGTTTAATCTTATTCCAAGAAAGGTCGCTGATGTGAACGAGTCCCTCGATGCCTTCCTCAAGCTCTGCAAATACACCGAAGTTGGTGATATTGCGTACAGTTGCAGTGTGCTTAGAACCTACTGCATATTTCTCGCGGATATTCTCCCAAGGGTTCGGAACGAGCTGTTTCAGACCGAGAGACATCTTCTTCTCATCCCTGTCGAGGGTAAGAATCTGAGCCTCAACCTCATCACCGACTTTAAGGAAGTCTGAAGCGATGCGGAGCCTTGGAGACCAAGACATCTCTGAAACGTGGATAAGTCCCTCTACACCAGGCTCAATTTCTACGAATGCGCCATAGTCAGCGATGAGAACAACCTTACCTTTAACCTTGTCACCAACCTTGAGGTTAGCATCAAGAGCATCCCAAGGATGTGGAGTAAGCTGTTTCAAGCCGAGAGCGATTCTCTTCTTGGACTCATCAAAGTCGAGGATAACGACATTGATCTTCTGGTCAAGAGAAACGACCTCTTCTGGATGGTTGATTCTGCCCCAAGAGAGGTCAGTGATGTGGATAAGTCCGTCAACACCGCCGAGGTCAACGAATACACCGTAACCTGTGATATTCTTGACTGTTCCCTCAAGAACCTGTCCTTTTTCGAGTTTGCCGATGATTTCGCTCTTCTGCTGCTCGAGTTCTGCCTCGATGAGAGCCTTGTGTGAAACAACGACATTCTTGAACTCCTGATTGATCTTGACAATCTTGAAGTCCATAGTTGTGTCAACAAACTGATCGTAGTCGCGAATAGGCTTGATGTCGATTTGTGAACCCGGGAGGAAGGCCTCGATTCCGAATACGTCCACAATCATACCGCCTTTCGTGCGAGTCTTGACATAACCTTTGACAATCTCGTCGGCTGCAAATGCAGCGTTGACCATATCCCAAGAACGAAGCTGGCGCGCTTTCTTGTGAGAAAGAACGAGCTGACCTTTCTTGTCTTCAGTATTCTCAACGAATACCTCAACCTTGTCACCGACCTTAAGGTCAGGATTGTAACGGAACTCAGGAGCCATTATGACACCCTCGCTCTTGTAACCGATGTTAACGATGACCTCTCTCTTGCTGATAGCGGTCACAACACCTTCTACGACCTCACCCTCGTTAACTTTTGAAAGGGTCTGGGCGTACTTCTCGTCGATGTCCTTGATGTCCTCACCATAGACATCCTCGCTCTCGAATGCATCCCAGTCGAACTTGTCAGGATCGATAGACGCATTCAGCGGCTGTTTCTTGGTTTCTTCTGCAACAGGAAGAGTTTCCTCAACCTCTGCTACTGTTTTGTTTTCTTCCATTTTGTGTAATAAATAAACAAACTAGTGGGTTAAACTTTATTGATTTTTAAGTAATTCTCAAATAATAACCTGCATCATCTTTGAAAATCTTTTCGGTCCATATTTCCTCCC
>CAMBRR010000044.1 GCA_945870315.1 uncultured Bacteroidales bacterium | reverse complement strand
GCTGCTTTGGAAGAGTTGTCGGCGGATGATTTCGAGGGAGGAAAGGTTATTCTGGAGGCGAACTACCGCTGTCCTTCTTTTCGTGTTTTGCCGGATGGCACCATTGCTTCTTCGCAGGGCCTGGGCCGGTATGTAGATGGAAGGAAATGGCTCTTGTACCAGGCCTTGACTGGATATGAAATTTTTACTGGAGAAATGCCTGATTTGTCAAGTATGGAGGCGTGTTTGTAAGAAATATTGATTAACTTGCAGAGTTTTTGGGAAACACTTTAATCTAGATATATTATGATAAATAAAGTCATACTTATTGGAAACGTCGGACAGGATCCGGAGATTCGTTATGTCGGTGATCCTAGTTCCACAACCAAGGTTGCGACCATCAGGCTAGCTACTTCAGAGAGATACAAAGACCGCAGCGGTGTCCTTCAGGAACATACTGAATGGCATAGTGTTGTGGCTTGGAGGGGCACGGCGGATGTGGTGGAGAAATATGTGAAGAAGGGTACTCAGATTTATGTAGAAGGCAGGCTTCGCACCCGTTCGTGGGATGACCAGGGTGGCAACAAGAGGTACTCTACAGAAATTCTTGCCGACACTCTCCAGCTTCTGGGACGCCGCAGCGACAATCCTGGCAGCGGTGCATACCAACAATCTGCAGGCAGCGGTGCATACCAGCCATCCCAGCCACAGACTCCTTACCAGCAGCCACAGGCGCCATATTCTCAGCCAGCGGGATTCCAGCCATCTTCCACACCTTATGGTCAGCCGCAGGCTCAATATCAGCAACCGGCGGGATTTCAGCCAGCTGCTGCCCCTGCTGTTTCGAATGAACCGGAGGATGATCTTCCATTCTAATTAAGTAATCCTCGAAAATCTAATTTAAATCTGACGCAACTTATTATTTTCATATTACTAACTGACTAGATAAACTAATGACAATGAATAAGTTAGATGTAGTTCTCGGCCTCCAGTGGGGCGACGAGGGAAAGGGTAAGATTGTTGATGTACTTGCTGGCAACTATCCTGTTGTCGCCCGTTTCCAGGGCGGACCTAATGCCGGACACTCCCTTCATTTCGATGGAAAGAGTTTTGTTCTACGGTCTGTTCCTTCTGGAATCTTCCGTGACGGAGCCATCAACATAGTCGGCAACGGCGTGGTTCTGGACCCGATTACTTTCAAGGGCGAATGTGAAAATATCGCCAAGACAGGAGTCCCTGTTACCGAAAGGATTGTGATAGCAAAGAAGGCTCATCTCATTCTTCCGACACACAGACTTCTGGATGCTGCCAATGAAGCGGCAATGGGCAAGGGCAAGATTGGTTCCACCCTTAAGGGTATTGGACCTACCTACACTGACAAGGTCAGCCGCAACGGGCTCAGGGTGGGGGATATCCTTGCTCCGGACTTTGCCGACAGATATGCACGTCTAAAGGCTAAACACGTGAAGCTGCTCTCCCAGATGGGTTTCGAATGTGACCCGGATGCAGAGGAAGCTGCTTTTATGGATGCTGTCGAGTATCTCAAGAAGTTCAAGCTTGTCAACTGCGAATACTATGTCAATGACTTGCTCAAGACTGAAAATATACTTGCAGAAGGTGCTCAGGGCTCGATGCTTGATATCGATTACGGTTCTTATCCTTTTGTGACGTCTTCTTCTACCGCTTGCGCGGGTGCCTGCATAGGACTGGGAGTCAATCCTCACAGTATCGGTCACGTCTATGGCATTTTCAAGGCATATTGTACCAGGGTTGGAAGTGGTCCGTTCCCTACGGAGCTTTTCGATGAGACCGGTGAGAAACTTCGCAAGATTGGAAATGAGTTCGGTGCGGTGACAGGAAGGCCTCGCCGTTGTGGATGGCTTGACCTGGTTGCCCTCAAATATGCAGTGATGATAAGCGGTGTCACTGACCTTATAATGATGAAGTCCGATTGCCTCGATTCATTCGAGACTATCAAGGTCTGCACTTCCTACATCGTGGACGGGGAGCCTTCGTCAGAGTGGCCGTTCGACACCTTCGCCGACATACAGCCGGTCTATACCGAGTTCAAGGGCTGGAATGCTGATTTGACTTCCATTCGAAGCGAAGACCAGTTGCCGGCAGAGTTCAAGGACTATATTGCCTTTATGGAGAACTTCCTCGGCGTCCCAATCAAGATTATCTCCCTCGGACCCGACCGCGAAGCCACGATCTTCCGCTAGAGCACATCTTCAAACAAACAGAGAGTGACTATCAGTCTATAGACCTTTAGTCACTCTCTTTTTTGCTCCTGCTTGATGATTTGCACGAAGCAGTTGGAGGTTGCTGCGATTAGAATGAGAGGGCGATACCGATGAAGTCGTCAGCCTTCAGGGCTGCGCCACCGATGAGACCGCCGTCGATGTCAGGGCAAGCGAAGAGTTCCTTGGCGTTTGATGGCTTGCAGCTTCCGCCGTAGAGGATGCTCACCTGGTCTGCAACCTCAGCGCCGAAGAGGTCGGCAAGAGTCTTGCGGATGAATGCGTGAATCTCCTGAGCCTGCTCTGCAGTAGCAGTTTTTCCTGTACCGATAGCCCATACTGGCTCGTAAGCAATAACGACATTTTTCATATCTTCTGCAGTGAAGTTCTTCAGTACATTGACAGTCTGAGCCTTGCAAACGTCAAAATGTTTGTTGGCTTCCCTCTCCTCAAGGTTTTCACCTACGCAGAGAATTACCTTCAAACCAGCAGCAAGGGCAAGTTTGGTCTTCTCAACAAGTTTCTCATCAGTCTCACCATAGTACTGACGACGCTCTGAATGACCGAGGATGGTGTACTGGCAACCTACTGAAGTAAGCATATCCACAGAAATCTCACCAGTGTAAGCACCCTTTGCGTGATCTGCGCAGTTCTCTGCGGAAAGAGCAACGCGAGTACCTGCAACTACTTCATTCACAGGATAAAGATGAGTGAAAGGAGTGCCGATTATAAGTTCAACGTCAGATGGAACTTCAACTGATTTGGCAACTACTGCCTTGGCGAGTTCTACGCCCTCCGGAACTGTAGTGTTCATCTTCCAGTTACCGGCTACAATGTGTTTTCTCATTTTATAACTATATTAATTGTCTGTATTCTTGTGCAAAAGCCTGCAAATTTACATAAATTCTTCAGGAATTAAAATATCCTCCAACCGATGTCATTGCGATGGAACAGATTGGAACAGCTGATTGCATTTACTTTCTTCAAGGCGGCATCCTTTGCGCAGGCGAAATCCTTTCCATGCCCTACTACCATCAAGACTCGCCCTCCGGATGTAACCAATTGACCGTCAGAGGATAGGGCGGTTCCCATATGGAAAATCCTCGTACCGGGAACATCCTCTCCAAGGTCAATAGGGAAGCCTTTCTCATAACTTCCCGGATAACCCTTTGAAGCCAGAACGAAGCCTAGGGTGACTTCATCGCTCCATTTCATCTGAGGAATCTCACGCCCTTCAGCCACGGCAAGGAAAATGTCATAGATGTCACTTTCCAGACGAGGAAGCACAACCTCGGTTTCAGGATCGCCGAACCTGCAGTTGAACTCGATGACCTTCACTCCCTCAGGAGTCTTCATAAGACCACCATAGAGAACGCCGCTGAAAGGACAGCCCTCTGCAACCATAGCCCTTGCGACCGGCTTCATTATGTTTTCAAGAGAGAAGCGGATGTCCTCCTCGCTGATAAGAGGCACGGGAGAATAAGCACCCATACCACCTGTATTTGGACCTTTGTCCCCCTCCCACGCCCTTTTGTGGTCTTGGGAAAGAGTCATAGGACTGACCTGTTCCCCATTGACAAAGCACATAAAAGAAAACTCCGGCCCGGTGAGGAATTCCTCAATGACAACCCGTCCTTTTCCGAACCTGCCGTCCAAAAGCATATCTCTTAAAGCCTCATCAGCCTGTTCGAAAGTCTCCGGAATGACAACACCCTTGCCTGCGGCAAGCCCATCATATTTCAGCACGACCGGGAACGAACCTTTTCTGACATATTCCAGAGCCTTGTCATAGTCTTCGAAAGTCTCGAAAGCAGCAGTCGGAACGCTGTATTTCTTCATCAACTGTTTGGCGAAATCCTTGCTTGCCTCTATCATTGCGGCAGCCTTCGACGGCCCAAATATAGCAAGTCCAGCCTCACGGAAAATGTCACATATACCCAGAGCAAGGGATGCCTCTGGCCCGACAACCGTCAGGTCAATCCCGTTCTCCAAAGCGAAATCCTTCAGCTCGTTCACCTGAGTGTCCTTGAGCGGAACGCATTCAGCCTGGGCCGCAATACCGGCGTTGCCTGGCGCACAATAGATTTTTTCAACTTTTGAACTGCGGCTAAGGGCATCCACAATAGCGTGCTCCCTTCCACCGCCACCGATTACAAGTACTTTTGCCATAATATATAGTAAAATTATTCCCAGAGATATACCTTGTCAGACCTGCGGAGCTTATTCTCCATAGGTATCGAACAGAATGTCCCCTTTGTAGCCTCAGGCACACTTTTCAAGTCAACCCTGATTTCCGGCACCTTGTATTCAATCACTCCTGTAGAAGGCCCGATGATGAGGATGGTATCGCCAACTTTCAGACTTGCAGACTCAACCAGTATTTCGGCAACCCCGATTTTGGCAAACCAATTGGTTATCTTGCCGCAATAGACCTTCCTGCGGGTTGCCTTGCTGCCATATACTTCGCTCCATTCTCCCAGACGAGCTCCCTGGTAATATCCATCCCAGAAACCACGGTTGAACACCTTTGCCAACTCTTCCTTGAGAGAGGCGGCCAGCTCCGGAGTATATTCCCCATCACATACAGCATCAGCCGCACGCCTGTAGCAGGAAGCCACAGTCTTGACATATTCGGCAGACCTTGCCCGGCCTTCAATCTTGAAAACGGTAACGCCCGCATCTATGATCTTGTCCATAAACTCGATGGTACACAGGTCCTTGGGCGACATTATGTATTTATTGTCAACCACGAGCTCGTTCCCGGTCTCCACATCCCTGACCTGGTACCCCCTGCGACATATCTGGTAGCAGGAACCCCTGTTGGCAGAAGCACCGTATTCGTGCAGGCTCAGATAGCATTTACCCGAAATGGCCATACACAGGGCCCCGTGGGCGAACATCTCGATTTCAACCTTTCTTCCCGACGGCCCACAGATATTGTCCCTGTCAATTATCGACTTTATTTCCTTTACCTGCTTAAGATTCAACTCCCTCGCAAGGACGATGACGTCCGCAAAACGAGCATAGAAACGCAGAGATTCCGAGTTGGATATGCTCAATTGTGTAGAAATGTGGACCTCCACCCCGATTTGGCGCGCATATTCTATGGCGGCCATATCCGAGGCTATAACCGCGTTGATACCCGCTTTTTTTGCCGCGTCCAGAGTACGGCGCATATCCTCCAGGTCTTCATTGTACAGGATGATGTTGAGGGTGAGGTAGGTCTTGACAGAGGCTTCGGAACAAATCCGGACTATCTCCTCCAGGTCTTCCATCTTGAAATTGTTGGCGGAATGAGAACGCATATTCAAGCGCTCCACGCCGAAATAAACGGAATCGGCTCCTCCCTGGATTGCCGCTTGCAGACATTCGAAATTGCCTGCCGGAGCCATTATTTCCAAATTCTTGTGTTGCATTGTCGAGTCTTATTTGGTGCGTCCTACGAGGTGGTTGGCGTAGTCGCGAAGCAGTGCAAAACGCTCCGGAGAAAGATTGAGAGCTGAAACGTGGTTGAGAGCTCGGGTGTGAAGTCTGACAATCTCCTCCAAGGCATCCTTCCCGACCTGAAGCTCTTCGTATATCCTTTTGACCTCAGCTATCTTTGCTTCCTTCTGCTGCGGAGTATCCGTTGGCAAGGCCATTGCGTCGAGCAGGCGCGCCCTGGTTCCTTCATCGCTCTTGAGGAACGCCCTGGTGAGCAGCCAGGTCTTCTTGTTGTTGAGGATGTCTCCTCCTATCGCCTTTCCGAACACGTCAGGATCTGCATAAGTGTCGAGCCAGTCATCTGCAATCTGGAATGCAAGTCCGAGGTCGTAGCCGTAATCATAGAGCAGGTCGCAGGCCTGCTTCGGAGCATCAGCTATGAGAGCTCCCATTTTCGCAGAACAGGCAATCAGGACAGCCGTCTTGAGACCCACCATCTTAATATAATCCTCCATCTCAACCTGTTCCAAATTCTCAAAATCCATATCATACTGCTGTCCTTCGCAAACCTGGGCTGCAGTAACAGAAAACAATTCCAGCACCTTCGGCAGAGCCTTGGCGGGAGCTTTCGCAATCAGCCTGTAGCTTTCAATCGACATCACGTCTCCCGAAAGGATGGCTGTGTTCTCATCCCATTTCTTGTAAACAGTAGGTACGCCACGTCTGACATCGGCCTTGTCCATTATATCATCGTGGATGAGCGTGAAACTGTGGAAAACCTCGAGAGCGGCTGCAGGAGAGAGAATCTCCTGAGTAAATTCATCTTTGAAAAGGGAGAAGGCTGTCAAACAGAGGCGAGGACGCACTCTTTTGCCGCCAATTTTAATCATATACCTTAGAGGATCGTAAAGCCCTTCAGGCTCCTGCCGGAAAGTCAAATCCTCAAACATCGCCTTCAATGTAGCTTCAATCTGCTGCTGAGTTATCATAATGAAATCTATTACCGGTACAAACGCACAAAGGTAAGGAATTTTCAGAAAATAAAGTATCTTTGCCACCTCATAAGGAAATATGGGAATATGGTACAAAAAGGCGAAGCAACAGTAGTCAAACATACGGGAAGCCACTACCTTCTCACCCGAATCCCCGAATGGAACCTCTTTCCTGCCGTCCTAAGAGGCAAGATAAGGCTGAAGGGCAGCACTGCGACCAATCCTGTTGCAGTCGGAGACCGGGTATGCTACGAGGTTGAAGATGGAGGCCAGGCGGTGATAACATCCATCCTACCGCGCAGAAACTACATAATCCGCAAGTCCACAAACCTTTCCAGACAGTCTCACATCATAGCCGCCAACCTGGACCGAGCCTTCGTAGTCTGCACCATCGATTCCCCTGAAATCAAACTCCCTTTTCTGGACAGGATTCTGGTCACTTGCGAGGTCTATAACGTCCCTGCGACCATTGTCCTGAACAAGGTGGACCTCTACCGTGAAACCCACGCCCAGATGCTGGAGGCCTTTCACTCCATCTATGAAAGCGCCGGCTACAAGGTGATGGAAGTGTCGGCTCTCACCTCAGAAGGCATCGATGACCTGAGGCGGGAGTGTGACGGCAGCCTGTCGCTATTCTGCGGAGTCTCCGGTGTGGGCAAATCCTCGCTCATCCGCGCGATGGACGATTCCATAGACCTGAGGATAGGGGAGATTTCCGATGCTCACCTTCAGGGTCGTCATACTACCACCTTCTATCAGATATACAATCTATCCAGCGGAGGATACATCGTGGACACCCCCGGCTTGCGAGGCTTCGGCCTGGTGGACCTGAAGAAGGAGGAAATTGCTCTGTATTTTCCTGAAATGCTGAAAGCCTCGTCTTCCTGCCGTTTCACCCCGTGTACCCATACCCACGAGCCGGGTTGTGCTGTAAAGGAAGCAGTGGAAAATGGAGAAATCAGTTATGAAAGGTATATGTCATATCTGGGAATGCTTGACGAAGAGGGAAAATACCGTTAGTTCCCGCATTGTCAGACTTGCCGTCCCGAGCATATTCGCCAATATTACCGTTCCTCTGGTGGGAATGGTGGATATCTTCGTGGCTGGACACCTCGGTAATGCAGGAGCCGCAACTGCCATCGGAGCCATAGCAATCGGGACAATGCTTTTCGACCTGCTCTACTGGAATTTCGGCTTCCTTCGCATCGGAACCGGCGGACTGACGGCCCAGGCCTTTGGTCGCAAGGATGACCAGGAATGCGCCCGTATCCTTTTCCGGGCCCTTTCCATAGCCCTTGCGAGCGCCCTGCTGCTGATTGCCCTCCAATGGGTATTCACCCGTCTGGTCTTTTGCTTTGTCGAATATTCTCCTCAGGTTGAGGCCCTTGCCTTGAAATATTTTTATATCCGTATCTGGGCGGCTCCAGCAACTCTCTCGCTGATGGCTCTGAAGGGTTGGTTCATCGGGATGCAGGACAGTGTTTCGGCAATGACAGTGGATATAACCGTCAATGTCGCCAATATCGTGATGAGCCTGGTTCTGGCCCTTGGTCTGGAGGGAATAGGACTTGGCCATTGGAATGGATTGGGTTTCATCGGTATAGCCTATGGGACCCTCTTCGCCCAATATGCAGGTTTGCTTTGCGCATTCCTCCTGTTTCTGAAAAAATATTCCCGTCGCCTTGCCGGAAGTATGCCTGTGGGAGATTTCCTTGCCCTGTTTCGCGGTGGTCAGATGCGCAGTTTCTTCGGAATGAATGTGGATCTATTTGTGCGTTCCCTCTGTTTCATAGCCATTTACATAGGTTTTACCGTTATTTCAGCCAGATATGGAGACCTGCTTCTGGCAGTAAGTTCCATATTGATGAAACTCCTGATGATATTTTCATATTTTACTGATGGATTCGCTTATGCGGGTGAGGCCCTGACCGGTCGATATATCGGTGAGAGGGATGCCGTTATGCTCAGACAGACCGTCAAGTGGACCTTCATCTGGAGTATGTCCATAGCCCTTGTCTTCATCCTTCTGTATGGTTTCGGAGGAAAGTGGATGCTTCGTCTTATGACATCAGACATTCAGGTTGTGGGGGCTGCCTTGGATTATCTGCCCTGGCTGATGGTGATGCCGATAGTGGGTTGCGCTGCCTTCACCTGGGATGGAATCTATATCGGGGCCGTGGCGTCCCGGAAGATGCGCAATTCGATGATATGGGCCACCGTGGGCTTTTTTCTGTCTTATTTTATCTCTCGTATGATGTGGCAGGACGATTCTCTGGCTGTGCACGTGTTGATGGCCGCCTATTTTGTTCATCTGCTAATTCGCACCATCTATCTAACTTTCAATGCCAAATCCATATATAAATGTGTGGATGTTTGATAACTTTGACTAACTTTGTCAAGATTCATCTCTGAAAGAAGGGGTACGAAATGGGTTTTTACAGGTTCTTCAGGATAAGCAAGCCTTCATCATTCAAAGTTGCCGAAGAGGAGGTTCAGACTACATATAAGAATTTGAGGAACAGGACGTTCTGGGGAGTAACCGTTGCATACAGCCTTTACTATGTATGCCGTATGAGCTTGAGCGTCGTCAAACAACCTCTGATTGACAACGGCATTCTGACAGCCGGGCAGTTGGGCCTGATAGGCTCAGCGCTGCTTTTCGTATATGCAATAGGCAAGTTCATCAATGGCTTCATCGCGGACTATTGCAATATCCGCCGCTTTATGGCGGTGGGATTGTTCATATCTTCCGTCATCAATCTCATTTTGGGAGTATTGGGCTTCCTGAATGGGCGTGCGGCGTGGGTGTCGATGTTTGTATTTATCTCATTTGCAATACTTTGGGGAGTGAATGGCTGGTGCCAGTCTATGGGGGCTCCTCCTGGGGTGATAAGCCTTTCCCGCTGGTTTCCACTGTCCAAAAGGGGGACGTTCTACAGTTTTCTCAGTTCAACTCCTTATGTGGGAGAATTTCTTTCGTTCATCATTACGGGATTTGTAGTGGGAGCCTTCGGTTGGCAATGGGGCTTTGTCGTAGCCTCTCTCGCTGGTATGATAGGCACTGCCATCATCCTCATCTTCGTGTCGGATACTCCTGAAAGCAAGGGACTTCCGTCTGTTCAGCAGCTTTCCGGAGAGCAAGTGAGGCCTGTGGACAAGATGCATACCAAGGATTTGCAGAAAAAGGTGTTCCGTCATCCGGGAATATGGATAATAGCCCTTTCGAGTGCATTCATATATATAACAAAGTATGCCGTTGCCGGTTGGGGAGTGCTGTATCTCCAGAAGGCTGACGGCTTTTCTCTTGAACAGGCTACCCAGATTATAGCCTTCTCTGCAATATCCGGTGTTTTGGGAACCGTCCTGGCGGGATGGCTTTCAGACAGCGTATTTGGTGGAGACAGGGTGAAGCCAGCCATCATTTCCGGAGTGGTCGGCTTCGTTTCTCTCGGCTTGTTCCTCTTTGTGGGAGGTGGCTATATGTTGCAGATACTGTATGTATCCATCTTCAGTCTCGCGATGGGGGTGCTCTATTGCATCGTTGCCGGATTGATGGCCGTGGACATAGTGCCTCGCAAGGCTACAGGAGCTGCCCTCGGAATAGTCGGGATATCGAGTTATGTGGCGGCGGGCCTTCAGGACATAACTAGCGGCTACCTTATCCAATACAATGTTGAGGTGGTGGAAGGCATTGAATATTATGATTTTACGGCAGTTTCAGTCTTCTGGATGGCTGCTGCCCTGATTTCATTCCTCCTTCCTGTGTTCAACTGGAAGAAAATGGTTGGGAAACAAATATAAACATTGATAATATAAATATAAGCATTGATAATATGAGAATAGAACTGAATGTCAAGTATTGGACCAATTGGGGTGAGTCCCTCGTGGTCTGCATTGCAGGAAAGAGATTTCCGATGAATTGGTCAGAAGACGGACTTTGGAGCCTTGTCTTGGAGGATCTGAATTCCGAGGACCTTTCCGATTACCATTATGAGGTTGAAAAGGATGGACTGACCGTTAAAAAAGAGTGGCGCAGCCATCGTGTCCCTTCAGTAAAGGCATCGGCAAAGGCCATTTCCGTCAATGATTGTTGGAGCGACCGTCCTTCGGATTCACCGTTCTACTCTTCAGCCTTCACCGATGGAATCTTCTCCAGGGCGGTATCCAAGGCTAAAAAAGCTGCTGCTTCAAGCAACGTAGTCATCACTGTAGATGCCGCCCAGGTAAGGCCGGGAGAGGCTCTCTGCATCTGTGGCAGCAATGAATCACTCGGAAATTGGACCACTCCGGTACAGTTGTCTGACTGCAATTTCCCAAATTGGAGCATCAACCTCAAGGCAGAGGCTCCGTTCTTCTACAAATTCGTAAAAGTTGAAACAGCTACGGGCCGTATTGTAGCCTGGGAAGACGGCGAAAACCGTTTTTTCGGAGCAATACCGCCAAAAGGCGAGGTTGTGGTCGAGGCTGTGAAACCGGCTGTATTTTCTACGCTTGGCTGGAAGGGTGCCGGTACGGCAATCCCTGTCTTTTCCCTCAGGAGTGAAGATGATTTCGGAGTGGGTGAATTCTTTGACCTCAAGAAAATGGTGGATTGGGCAGCGGCTTCCCGCCAGAGTATTATCCAGATACTGCCAATCAACGACACGACAATGACCTGGACCTGGCAGGATTCATATCCTTACAATGCCAATTCCATCTTCGCCCTTCATCCGCAGTTTATCAACCTCAAGGCTGCAGGAGTGAGCGCAGATGCTTCTTACAAGGCTCTTCAGAAAGAGTTGAATTCTTTAGAAGTGATTGATTATGAGAGGGTAAACAAGGTAAAAATTGACCTTCTTCGCAAAGCTTTCGCCAAGACATTCGCAAAGGTATCAAAGAGGCAGGACTATATTGACTTTGTTCGTGAGAACGAGTTCTGGCTCCGTCCGTACGCCGCATTCTGCACCCTCCGTGACATCAATGGCACACCGGATTTTTCAAAATGGAAAGGATATTCCAAATATTCAGAGAAAAAAATTGACAAACTCATCTCGGAGCATCCGGACGATATGGATTTCTGGTTCTTTGTCCAGTATCATCTTGATGCACAGTTGTCTCAGGTCTGCTCCTATGCCCGCAGTCACGGCGTAGTCCTCAAAGGCGACCTTCCGATTGGAATCAGCCGCACCAGCGTTGATGCGTGGGTTCATCCTGAACTCTTCCACCTCGACTCCCAGGCAGGTGCACCACCTGATGCCTTCGCAGAGGATGGCCAGAACTGGGGCTTCCCGACCTACAACTGGGAAAAGATGGCTGAAGACGGCTTCTCCTGGTGGAAGTCCCGCCTGAGCGTGATGTCCCGCTATTTCGATGCCTTCCGTATCGACCATATCCTTGGCTTCTTCCGCATATGGGAGATACCAGTCCCTTCCAAGAGTGGTCTGGACGGCTATTTCAATCCTGCCCTTCCATACCCTGCAGGTGAAGTGGCCTCAATGGGCTTTGACCCGCACGACGGCGGCCTGTTCATAGAAGACCCTCGCAAGAAAGACCACTTCCATCCTCGCATCGGAGCCCGCAAGTCCTCATCCTATGCTTGTATGGACCCATATCGCAAGTCCGCTTTCGACAGAATGTATGACGATTTCTTCTACCATCGTCACAATGAGTTCTGGAAGGATTCTGCTATGAAGAAACTGCCTGCCCTTATGGACAGTACGGGTATGCTTGCCTGCGGTGAAGACCTCGGAATGATTCCGGCAACGGTTCCTCAGGTGATGGAAGCCCTCAGAATACTTTCTCTTGAGATTCAGCGTATGCCTAAGAGTGTTCACGATACTTTTGCCAATCCGGCATACTATCCATATCTTTCAGTCTGCACGACTTCTACTCACGACATGAACCCAATCCGTGCCTGGTGGGAGGAAGACAGGGCTCTTACCCAGAAATTCTACAATGAGATGCTCCACTGCGATGGCCAGGCACCTTACTTCTGCGAGCCTTGGGTGTGCGAAAAGATTGTGCGTCAGCACCTTGACTCGCCAGCTATGCTTGTTGTGCTGCCGCTTCAGGACTGGCTCTCAATGGACGGGAATATCCGCAGGGAGAATCCTAATGACGAGAGAATCAACGTGCCTGCCAATCCTCGTCACTATTGGCGTTACCGTATGCACCTTACTCTGGAACAACTCCTTGCCTCTGACGAGTTCAACGCTAGTCTGACGGAGATGATTCAGAGCAGCGGACGATCCAGATAAAAACACTATATTTGCATCCCTAAAATTTGAATTTATGGCACAGAAACCATCCATACCTAAGGGCACACGCGATTTCGGACCATCTGAGATGGCCGGCAGAAACTACATCTTTGATACCATCCGTTCTGTATTCAAGACCTACGGATATGCTCCTATCGAAACCCCTTCGATGGAGAATCTCAGCACCTTGCTGGGGAAATACGGAGAAGAAGGCGACAAGCTCCTGTTCAGGATTCTGAATTCGGGAGATGCGTTCTCGCATATCGACTATGGTCAGTATAGGGTTGAGGGTACCGAGGATTGCTACAACAGCAAGGCCTTGTCCCTGAAGGTGTGTGAAAAGGGTTTGCGCTATGATTTGACGGTTCCTTTCGCACGGTTCGTTGTCCAGCATCAGAATGAGATTTCGTTTCCTTTCAAGCGTTATCAGATTCAGCCTGTCTGGAGGGCGGACCGTCCGCAGAAGGGACGCTACAGGGAGTTTTATCAGTGCGATGTGGATGTTATCGGTTCCAAGTCTCTGCTTAATGAGCTGGAACTGGTTCAGATTGTGGACAGGGTGTTTTCTCTGTTTGACGTGAGAGTGTGCATCAAAATCAACAACCGCAAGGTGCTGACTGGAATGGCGGAAATCTGTGGCTTCCCTGACAAGGTTGTGGACATCACCGTTGCTATAGACAAAATAGATAAAATAGGACTGGATGCTGTTGAGGCCGAGATGCTTGAGAAAGGGTTGACTTCTGAGGCTGTTGAAGTCATAAGGCCGGTTCTGACGATGACTGGCAGCTCAGCTGAGAAACTGTCCCTTATGCGTGACCTGCTTGGCGGTAAGTCTGCCTCCGGGATTGTTTCCGAGACGGGACTCAAAGGCATTGACGAACTTGAGGAACTCTTCGCTCTGATTGATGCTGCCTGCATTGGCAATGAAGTGGAAATCGATTTGTCGCTTGCTCGTGGACTCAATTACTACACCGGTGCCATTTTTGAGGTCAAGGCTATGGATTTTGCCATCGGAAGCATCTGTGGTGGTGGCCGCTATGACAACCTTACCGGCATTTTTGGCCTTCCTGATATGTCAGGAGTGGGAATTTCTTTCGGGGCCGACCGCATTTATGATGTGCTTAAGGGTCTGGATAAGTTCCCGGCAGAGGTCACTTCTTCTACCAGGGTGTTGTTTGCAAATATGGGAGAAAAGGAGTTGAAATATCTGATCCCGTGTGTGAGGGTTCTGCGTGAGGCCGGAGTATCCTGCGAAATCTATCCTGAGGCTGCCAAATTGAAAAAGCAGTTTGACTACGCTGACAAGAAAAACATCCCGTTCATCTCCATAGTAGGTGAGACTGAGGTTTCCTCCGGCGTGCTCAATATCAAGAACCTGGCTTCCGGTGAGCAGTTGACCTTCCCTAAGGACGACATAGCCGCCATCCTTTCCTTCTTGTCCTGAGACTCTGTCCGTTCGGAGGCGTCAAGCATGGCTATTTTGTAGGAGTTGGGCGTAAAAGTTGAAAAAATTTTGGAGTTTTAAAAAATCTCCGTATATTTGCAGTCCAATATCGCGGGGTAGAGCAGTTGGTAGCTCGTCGGGCTCATAACCCGGAGGCCGGAGG
>CAMBRR010000043.1 GCA_945870315.1 uncultured Bacteroidales bacterium | reverse complement strand
ACTATGAAAGCATAAATACTGATATGAGGAGATTACAGAACATACTTGACATTGACCAATTTGCCGCCTTGATGAGTGAGGGGAAGAAAGCCCCCCACTCATCTGGCTGGAATGACTGCTTGTTGAAAGTAAAGGAACAGATTCTCCAAGACCATACGACCACGAAAGACAATCTCCGCGAGAAGGTAAGGAACTATGCTCTTAACTATCTGGCGGTGACACCTGAAGCCAACGGAATCGACAAGGACAAATTGATAGGAGAACTTACTGACAAGATTGAGGATGATTTGAAGGATTACTCGTTTTTCCAGCAACCACAAGCTGCTCTGATAGCACAAAGGGAGAGAGGAAAGATACCAGAAGACCCTGAAGAAAAGTTCATAAAATTAAGTCCATAACTGTTGCGGATATCATTTTTAACGGCTATCTTCGCTATACTTGCTTTATACCCCATCATTCTATATGGGGAACCTATGGGAGTTCAAATTGCTTATTCTTTGCATTTGGGCTCCCTTTTCTCCTATTCCACAGTTTCACCAACCACCACCCACCTTCTGGTAGCGCAAGGCCTTGCTCAATCCCTTCTTGATTCTATCCAGAAGAAGTAGCACCCTGTATTCGATTATATCTTTGATAAATCCCACCGCACAATCGCACCGTATTCTATCAACCTATCAGATTAAGTTGAATACGCTTTCACTCTCAATACAGTTATGAAGACAGCTATCATCTTTTCTCGTTGTTCAAGTTCAGGAGCACTAGAAGCCAGACAAGATACCACCAGACAGGTAGAAGACCTCCAGCGCTATGCTACCACCAATCATCTCACCATCATCAAGATCTTCCAGGAGCACATATCAGGAGGGAAGGCCAACAAGGATCGCCCCATCCTCCAAGAAGCCCTATCATTCTCCCAGGAGAACCATATAGACATCATCCTTGTATCAGAACTTTCCCGATTAGGAAGGAGATGTGATGAGATCCTGGAGACCATAAAGTATCTCAAGGACAACCATATCAACTGTTACTTCCAGAAAGAACAACTCTCTATCTTTGATACTGAAGGGAAGGAGAACCCCTATCTCACCATTATGACAGCAGTATTAGGAACGGCAGCAGAACTTGAGCGTCAATCTATCTATTATCGCTTAAAGTCAGGCAGGGACAAGTATATCAGGGATGGAGGAAAGGTAGGGAAACCCAAAGGTGCAGGAATCAAGGATAAAGCACAACTTGCATCAGAGTATAAGTCTATCATCAGGTGTCTCCGGTCAGGAGAATCAGTCAGACATACAGCACTCATCACCGGTTATTCGCAATCCACAGTCCAGCGGGTAAAGAAGGTGTTCTCCCTATAATATATATATAAGGTAAGAAGTCCCCATCCCTATCCACTAGGATAACTGTTTGGGGTCTTGCGTGGATGATCTTTATCGGCTATATTCGCTGTGAATTGTCGCCTATTTGTCGGTAGAGAGTCAATAGTTCTCCCTGATAAGAGAGACAAGCACTTGATAGAGAAAAATATAGGGTAATGACCTTGATAGTCTCTACAGGGACCACAAAAATCCCGACGCAAGCACTGCGCCGGGATTTTGCTATTCATTCCGGTTTTCCTGTCCTACCTGGCTTTTGCTATTCTTCCTGGCTCCGACAGGGCATCTGCTGTTGTGGTGCGCAGATTATCCTCGCTACTTTCTTTCAGGCGTCTTCCCGGGATTTTCAACAAAAGAAGAAAAAACACTAATTATGCGCATGGTATGTTGAAATTGCAAGTTGTTGATAATCAAGATGTTAGTTATTTCGTATGGGTGGTTTTACCCCATACGAAAAAGTTAACACCTTGTATATAAGCTGATTATAAAAACACCCGCTCGCCGGGTTTTTCAACGAATATCCCCTCCCGAGATGCAAAAAGGCAGGTCTATTGGTTTTCAGTACCCGCGGCCGTCCATACTCGCCTTCATCTCAGGATATTCAGCGCAGGCGTCAGCCCATTCCTTGCTCGTAAACTGGCAGCCTGGGTCGGAGTTCAAGATCTCCGGGGTTCCATAGCGTGAAATAGCCGTTTTAAGCACGTCTATGCAGTTTGACGTGTCGAGTGAGTTGTGTAGGCTCCACTCTTGCGAAGATACCTGTCCTTCTGTTTCTCAAATGCGGCATCGTCCATCTTTAGTGTCTCGAATGTAAGCATCCGACGAAGTACATCGTCCAGCCATGCTCTCTCGTCGAGCGTTAAAAGTTCAGGGCTAAACCGACACCGTTGCGGGTAGGGCCTACTGATAAATTCATCGAGATACCCATATAGTCGCGCGCCCGTTTCGAAAAGTCATCCTGCATAACATTTATCTTCTTCTGTCCCGAAACCCATAGTGGAATTCCGACTCCAGCCAGAACGGCTCCCGAGCCAAGCACTGTAAATCCAGCCTCGAGTTCATTGAAAAAAAATACTGAGCTGATTGCAAGGCCTATACCCAAAATCCCAAGAGTCTTTCCCCAAGCTAGCTGATTCTCAGCCTTAATGTAGTCCCTTCCATAAAGGATAGGCCCCCATGTGTGAAGGCTTGTGCTATGCTCAAGACAATGTGGGCCATAGATGTCAGCATAATATCCTGGCATATTCTCGATTCTGACACCCGCACTGACGTGCTGGGCTGATGCGATCGCACTGATGCAGAGCAATCCGCATATTAATCCTATAATCTTTTTCATAAGCTGATGATTATGAAGTGAATGACGTGCAAGTATCGTACCGTTCTCGATATAGGTAAGAATTCGGCGAAGGACATCTTCCGCTCGTAGTACGGCTTCAAAGAACTTGCGCCGCGCATGAGTACGGTGGTGTGAGAGGTCGGAAAACGAAAGTAGGAAGAAAACTGGCAGGGCAACTTATTCCTTTACAACCCAGTTCTCCAGCCTGTGATTTTTGGTGGAGAAGTTAGCTCCAATCTTGAATACTTTACGCTCATCAGCCATAAATGGCCAATCGTATCCCTTTTCGTCAATCTGATCCAGGGCATCATTTGGGTTCTTGTCGCGTTTCAGTTCTATAATATACACGAACCTATCCGTCTGAATGAGTATATCTATACGTCCGTTGGAGGTATGCCGTTCCACCTGCACCTGTTGCCCAATTATCTTGAGCATAACGTACATGGTGTTCTGGAAGTAAAGCTCGTCATCGCCCATAATCTGATAATCCAAATCGGCAAAGAAAGCTGTGAATCGGCGCATCAGCATTTCCACATCTCCTTTGCGGATGTCTTCGACGAATTTGGGAGCAGAAAGAACCCCGGGATTCTTGTCGATAGGCGTATAGAACTCACTCAAGGATTCCATAAAACTATCCTCAACTTCTTTGTTAGGGTAGCCGAGGCAGTACAGACGATCAGCTTCATTGTACCCCTTAATGGTAAGATAGCCAGTCTGATACAACAATGTTATTGCATTTGGACGCTCCGAATTCCCGCCCTTAAGTAATGATGCCGGCACTCTGTCTCTGGTGATATCGTCAAGCTTATAGTTTCCCCTTTGAAGAAAGCGAACAAGAAAAGATGGAGTTGCCGTTTCAAACCAATAGTTATCGAAATCCCCCGTCTCAAAAGTATTGAGTACGCTGAATGGATTATAAATCCCCGTCGAATTCTGACGGAAATGGTAGCCGTCGTACATCTGAGCCAGTTGAGTATAGCAGGCTTTAACAGACATCTTGTTGACTTCAGCCAATTCCCGTATGCTTTCTTTGAAGTATTTCTTCAAATCCTTTTCTGATATACCGCAGATATCTGTGTAGCGGGCATCCATAGAGATGTCCTTCAGATTGTTGAGGCCACTGAAAACAGAAAGTTTGCCAATCTTGCTTACACCGGTGAGGAAACCGAACTGGATGATTCCATCCTTTGCCTTCATCACGCTGTAGAAGCCTTGAAGCTGATTCCGGAAAACATCTGAGAGTTCTTCATTTCCCATGTTATCCAGAATTGGCTTATCGTATTCATCAATCAAAATGACAGCCCTTTTGCCTGTTTGGAGGTAAGCGGCTTCAATAACTTGACTAAAACGAATCCCAGGTACAGTGAATTTGTTCTCAATTCCGTATTTCTTCTCCCAGCGACTCAAATAATCGTCAAAAACCTGCTGAAGGACTTCCGGAGAGTCATAGCTTTTTCCGCTCAAATCCATACGTAGCACCGGATACTCAATCCAATCTTTCTCCAGGTCTGCAATGGCAAGCCCTGTGAAGAGCTCTTTCTTGCCGCTGAAATAGGCTTCCAACGTGGAAACCAGCAGGCTCTTGCCGAAACGGCGAGGACGGCTGAGGAAGTAGTAGCCTCCCTTCTGTGCCATCTTATAAACAAGGTCCGTCTTGTCCACATAGACGAAACCGTCTTTGCGGATTTTTTCGAAGTCCTGTATGCCTATCGGATATAGCATATCCCGTACGTGTATTGAGTACGGACAAAGTTAATGTTTTTTCTTATTAATCCGGTACTATTGCTTATCTTTGACTATGTTACGCCTTAAAACGACTCATTTTCCGCGTGTTTTTGCTAGTACCTCTTCTGGTGTCGGCGCAGGATTTCAAGCCTCTTGAGAAATTCATTCAAACAAAATCTCAAATCCGGGAAGGCGGTGTCGATGTTTTCAATTATCTTGGGCAAGACTACCTTATTGCAGTCTCAACCGTCCAGGTGGTGACAGCCAAGGGAACCAAGACCGAAACCCAATGCCGCACGGTGGGCAGCACCAAAGCGAAAAGAGACATGCTCGCCTTCGTCAACGGCTCCACCATCAGTTCCTACACCGAGCTGGTATTCTCTGAAGAAGTGCAGGAAGGGCCTCAGGGACGGCAGGTCGAAGCCTCGCAGAGTTATACCGAAGTAATCAAAGAAAGTGTAGTCGGTTCCATAAACCAGATCACACCTCTTTGCGGATGGTACTCCGAAGACGGCTCTCTCTATTACTACGCTTCAATTAAACCAATACAATAGCATTATGAAACGAACACTTCTCGCAGCGTCTCTGGCGCTTGTCGCTTCCGGACTCCTCTTCGCACAGGAGCCGGCAGATCTTGCCAAGTCCCCTGCAGTTCAGGAAACTCAGGAGGTTGAAAACGAGTTGTTGGAATTCCCTGTTGACGCCCTTACCAAAAGCATGAACAACTCCCTCTCAAAGAAGGGACTCGTTCTGGGAGGCATCAACAACGACGGTTCTATCTATATGATCGGCTCTGCCACTACAGCAAGGCCATCCAACATGTCAGGCTTCACCAATTACCGCAATGTGGCATTCAACATTGCCGAGATGACCGCCAAGATGAACATACTCAGACTCGCCGGAGAGCAAATCACCTCAGGTCGCGGCTTCACCCTGCTGGAAGACATCATCGAAGGCGAAGACCCTGATGCAAAGAAGAAAGCCACAATGCTTCAGAAAGCCGCAAAGATTGCAGACAAGTCTCTTGACAAGGCCCTCGCCGCACTCGGCGTTTCCGAAGAAGAGATTGCCCAGATGAACCAGAGCAAGAAGAAAGCTGTTTATGAGCAGACCTTCAATCAGACCACCCGCTCGCTTGTAGCCGGGATGCTCGAGGGTTGCGCAATTGTGCGCACCGCAGAGGGCGAAAGCGGAAACAACGACTACCAGGTAGCGGTCTGCATCAAGTACTCCCCTGAATTCCAGGAGTTTTCACGTGCTCTGAAGAGCGGAGACATCGACGCCATTCCTGTAAAGTCAGGCAAATCATCTCGCCAGCAGATTCTCAACATGACTGACCAGGAGCTTCTCTACAAGCTCGGCACCTGGGTTACCTACGACGAGCAGGGAAACATGGTGGTCTACGGCTTCGGTCAGCAGGAAGTCAGGGAAACCGGCTCCCGCCAGTCTGCAGCAGTTTCCCGCGCAAGCGAACAGGCCCGACTTCAGGCAGTGAACAACATCAAAAACTTCGTGGCTGAGGATCTCGTGGCACAGGAAACCCAGGAGAGTGTGGAAAAACTCAAAGAGTACGCAGACGGCAGCAGCGCCTACTTCTCACGCCAGAAATGGGAGCAGGCAGTTCAGGCCAAGGAGACCACTCTCAACATTGCAACCGAGCAGGTTCGCAGTTTCCGTGCCGTACATCCGGTTTCCAACACCCAGGTTGCCGGCTATGTTGTTGCCTGGACCTATCAGAACGCCAAGAACGCTGCTGCGCTCAAAGACAGGATGAACAACGCTCCTAAAAAACCGACTCCTGCTGCAGGAAAAGAGAAGTCTGAGCCACAGAAGACAACCAAGGGTACGATAGTCGTAACCGGAGACGATGAGGATCTCTAGTCTTTTCGCCCTAGCCGCATTGCTGTGCTGCCCTCTCCCGAAAGGGGGAGAGCAGTGCCGTTATGTGAAAGGGGACGCCACCTACTGCATCAGCGAAACCGCTTCTGAGTATGT
The DNA here is from genome assembly GCA_945870315.1 of uncultured Bacteroidales bacterium. GTDB lineage: Bacteria > Bacteroidota > Bacteroidia > Bacteroidales > UBA932 > Cryptobacteroides. Next base: position 8,410 of record CAMBRR010000043.1, on the reverse strand, counting down.
GGTGGAAGAATATAACGACTCTCTTACCATAACTTCAAGAAATCAGAATATCGCTGAGCGAAAGTCCCGCCTGGCGGCACTGGATGTGATAGGGACTTACATACTTTTCCGTTCCTGGGCCGAAGAGAATGGCCTGGACAGCAGGTATTTCCAAGTCTTTGCCGATGCTACTGCCCTTCATTACAACGCCGATGTCGTGGGCTTCCATCCTCAATCAGTCTCGAAAGGGGACCAGTCCTTCCGACGCTGGGTTTGCAAGAAGGCTGACTATAATCTCCTCTCCGCAAGCTACAGGGCTCCGGAAGACCTGCTCTCGATGCTTGCGGTGAGCTATTCCCGAAACAGCAACGCGGACAATGCGGCGCTCTGGTACAGCCACGACCCTTCATTGGAGAGGTATTTCGCCTTTGAAAAGGACTTCCTCTGCGGCAATGCCAGCGCCCCTGCAGAAGTAAGACGCTCACGCAATGTGGAAGATGCCTTCTCGCAGTCGCTTTTCTCTGAGGATTCTGTGGCAACAGTCAGCCTCGATCTGGAAAAGCCTTTCATTCAGTTCGCCTACTGTGAGCTGATGACAAGCGCTCCCCTTCCTGTCAAGGAAGAGTATTATTCCAAATGGGCGGACTCCCTTGGGGACAGCCTGTGGGAGGATGTGCTCTCGTTCTGCGCCAAGAACTGCCGGACAACCCTTCCGGAAGGCCCTACTGCCTGTGAGGCAATACTCGCATTCCCCGGAGGGCTGAACCCTTATCTGATGCGCCGCTCATCCTACGAGCCTCTCTACGACAAAGGTGCACAGGCCTACTCCGAAAGCGATTTCCAGGGAGCGATCCGTGCCCTGAGCGAGTCTATCGACATTGACGGACTGAGCACCCGCGCCCTGAATCTGCTCGCAGGAGCCTACAGGCTTTCCGGACAACCGGAAAAGGCTCTCGCCTTCGCACTTCTGTGCGCCAAAATCGAGCCTTCCACCCAATATCTGTGCGGAAATATGGCTCTGTGCCTTTCCGCAATGGATTACCCGAGAATCAAGGAACTGTGCTCTCAACTCAAAGCATTCGCAAAGGATGAATGGAGCCTGAAGCAAATTGAAAAAGTAAATGAATAAACTGTTAAGAATCTTTCTTCCCTGTATTCTTTCCCTTTGTCTGAGTTCAGAAGCATTCGCGGCAAAGCCAAAGGGCAATTCAGTGGAAGTGGTGGTCAGCGCAAGAGGCCATAACGAAGAAGATGCCCGCCATCAGTGCTTCCGAAGCGCTCTGGAGCAGGTTTGCGGCGCCTTTGTGTCATCAGGTACCCTGATGACGGACGACGACATTTCCTACGATGAGATTGTCAGCTACTCGAGCGGAAGCATAGCCTCCTATAAAGTGCTGAGCAGCATCCCGCAGGCAAGCGGAGAAATCTATATGACTATGAACGTGGTGATTGGCGTCACCGAGTTCAGTGATATGCTCAAAAAGGAGAAACCTGCCGGCATCGTCTCCTACTCCTTCGACCCTTCCGACATTCGCGACCTGTACCTGCTCAATGCCCAGATCAAGGCAATGCAGGCGGAAAACGAAAGGAAGGTGCTTCGCCAGATGATTGACGAGATTGCCTATATGGCACCGCTGTGCTACGAGTACAAGGCCTTCGAGGCAAGGCAGGTGGTCAACAATACCAAGACCAGACTGAAGTACATAATCACCGCCACTGTGGGACCGAACGATGCCCTCAGGAAGGTGGACCAGCTGATTTTCTCCACCCTGGATGCCATCACCAAACTTAATATGAAGGCTCTCAAGGAGGAAGATGAAGGAAAATGGGTCGAGGCGAGGCTGAATATGCCGAAGTACCTGGGACTCAGTACAAAAACAAGCTGCAGCATCTATCTGGTTGCCAATGACTATATACAGGTGCTTCAGGAAGTGAACGCAATTCTGGCTGAAGTCCTCAGAGACACCTTCGTGATTGAAGACACACTTTGCACCATCAATGGCCTCAACAACCATTGGAGCGCCACGGAAGACCTATGCCATATCTTCACCGGAAAGCAGTACAGCTACGACTACATCGAAGACATAGCAAATTCAGTTAAACACAATTTCACCCCATCAGAATACAGACAATGAAAAAGTTAGCATTGACAATCATTTCCCTGCTCGGTACAGCCCTAATGGCGTCCGCTCAATTCGGAATAGTCGGAGCCGTCGGAACCCTCAATTCTTTTGAAGGAATGCCTGTGAACAATTCTTCAGATAAAATCTATGACTCTGAAGTCCTGACGCTTGGTGTCGACTACGGCATCAAATTCACCCGTCACCTGAGCCTGATTCCAGGTGTGCGTTTCCACTATGTAAGTGACGGTGACAAGGTTAATTATTGCAAATTTGACGAGGGTTCCAACAGCATCAAGACAGGAATGACGCAAATGATGCTCGAAGTCCCTGTTGTTTTGAAATTCGCGTACCCGATTTCCGCAAACAATGCTTTGAACCTCTTTGCCTTCGGAGGAGCCTCCTACAACTACGGATTGGTGAAGAACATGATTATCGGCAATAATGAATGCATTTATAACATGTACTCCGGCAGCTCAAAAGTCAGCCCTGAAATTTCCGGTTTCGAAATTAATCCCGAGATTGCCGGAACGGCACCAAGAGGCGTGGCTGACCTGGTGTTCGGAGCCGGTGTAGGTTACGGCGAGGGCTACAGCCTCTTCGTGCAGTACAACCTTGGACTTACCAATTTCCAGTCCAGCGGCTATGACCCTGCAAAGCATTCCTGGATTACAGTAGGTTTCCGCTATTGTCCTAAAATCTTCCGCGCCGAAGAAGAAAGGGATTTCTAGAGAACAAAGCAGCGACCACACGGTCGCTGCTCAATCTTTAAGACAGCCTATCGGGACAACGAGTACACCATCTTCGGCCCTGCGATAGGGATACTCTCCGATTCCGGTAAGAACCATCAGGAAGGATGGCGCTTTCATTTTCTCCGTATCAATCTTTCCCGCCAGTTCAACAAGAGTGGCCACGCCCTCTTTTATCAGTTTTTCACCTCCCAACTTGATCTCCACCAATCCATAGGATCCATTCCTTAAATGGACTACCGCATCACATTCCAGCCCCTCCTTGTCTCGGAAATGATAGACATCTCCAACCAAGGAATCTGCATATACACGCAAATCTCTAACAGCCATCGTCTCGAATAGGAGTCCAAAAGTATTCGGGTCATTCAATAAATCCTCTGGGCCAACACCCAAGGCAGCCACGGCGATGGAGGGATCCGTGTAATATCGGGTATCCGATGTTCGGATTGCCGTTTTGCTCCGAAGATTGGGATTCCAGGCTTTCATGTCTTCAATGACGAAGATCTTCTTCAGAGCCTTTATATAAGAAGCAATAGTCTCGTCGCTGATACCATTCTGTTCGTTGGAAGAAATATCGGCAAGTATGGTTGGAATGCTAGCCTGGGAACCCTGTTGTCGGGCATACGAACGCATGATGCGTTTTGCTCTCTCTTCGTCACGGGAGACTCCGTCAGCACGGGAAATGTCCGTTCTCGTGATAGCCTCATAGTATTCAGTGGCGATGGTCAAAGCCGCTTTGCGTGTTTTCTTCTTTGTTGCGCTTGGCCATCCTCCGCGGCAAATCAAAAAGGCAAGATCTTCGATAGAGATAGAAGATTTTCCATCCAGGGTATTGGTCCCACGGAACAGTTGGTCAAGCGAGACACATCCAGAAGATTCACCCGATTCCCAAAGGGACATCGTGCGCATCGTTAGGAAGCCATATCTGGCGGCTCCTGAATGAAAGATCTTTTCACTATCGACCGGGACAGCGGATCCTGTCAAAATGAACTGCCCGTCTTCGTCACGACGGTCCACCTCGTGACGAATGGCATCCCAAAACTTAGGAGCAATCTGCCATTCATCGATCAGTCTTGGGGGTTCCCCGGCCAACAGGAGTTTAATATTGGTATCAACCAACTGCAGATAGGTGTCCATTTTATCTGGATCATCCATATAAAGCACGCTGCCAGCAATCTGTTCGGCCGTTGTTGTCTTGCCGCAAGCCTTTGGACCTTCAATAAGAATAGCACCCATTGCGTCCAACTTGTCACGGAGCATGCCGTCTGCGATTCGCTTTTTGTATTCCATATAATGCTTCTATCTACCTGGCAAAGATATGAATTGGAAATGAAACAAACAAGACAATTTGGTTATTTGGCGGAAAATTATTTGGTTGTTTGGCGAAGTTTTGTTTGGTTATTTGGCGAGATTTAAGGCGCTATTTTGTACCAGACTGTTGTGGTTAAAACGTGGTCAAGTGTAATTAGGTAGTCTGCAGAATAATGCCGAACTTTGAACGCCAAATTTTGCTTATATGAAAAAGTGTCTGTTTGCTCTTGCCGCACTGTCGCTGCTGATGGCCTGCACGCCGGAAGAGAACGGTGCCGATAATAACCAGTCCGGAAATGGTGGAGATAAGACCGTCCATGTGACAGGTATCTCCCTGGACCGTAACTCTGCTGCCATCAAAGAGGGCGAGTATATCACGCTCGTAGCAACTGTAACTCCATCCAATGCCGACAACAAGTCTGTCTCCTGGTCCAGCAGCAGCGATGCCGTTGCCACGGTGGATGCGAGCGGAAAGGTGACAGGCGTCAAGGCCGGCAGCGCCATCATCACTGCGACGGTTGCGGATGGCGGGATGAAGGCGACTTGCTCGTTGAGTGTCGAAGCCAATCTCGCCCCTTCGGTAACCGTTGAGGCGAAAAATGTTTCGGCAATCAGTGCAGTACTGGCTGGCAAAGCAAATCTCAGCTCCACTGTTGCCTCTGACTTGAAAGTCGGCTTCCAGTATTCGAAGTCTGTTAGTATCCTGCCCTCCAATTCTACGACAATCGAGGCGACCGATGCCGATGCTTCTTACAACTATACAGCGGCAATCACCGGCCTTGACCCTGAGACCAAATACTACTTCCGCAGTTTTGTCCGCCAGAACGGTCAGGACACCTACGGCGAGACCATGGAGTTCACGACAAAAGACCTTGCTTCACTACTGGAGACAAGGGACGCAAGCGGAGTCGAGGCTGCAAAGGCAATGTTGAACGCAAAACTTGACCTTACCGATGTTCTGTATAATAGCCTGGCCTACGGTTTCCTCTGGGGAACTTCCGAGTCGGCCTTGAATACGGACTACAAGTGTACGGAGATCAGCGACAATGCCATATCAGCCGCTCTCACAAATCTTTCCCATAAGACCCAGTACTGGTACAAAGCATACGTGAAACTTGACAGCCAGACCTTCTATGGTGAGGTCAAAACGTTCACAACATATGTCGTTCCAGTTGAAAGTGTGTCGTTGGATAAGACAGAATACACCTTCAATACAATCGGCAATACATTGACGCTGACTGCCACAGTCCTTCCTGCCGATGCTACCGACAAAAGTGTCAGCTGGTCCTCTAGCAGCGATGCCGTTGCCACGGTGGATGCAAGTGGTAAGGTGACGGCTGTCTCCAAAGGTACTGCTACCATAAAAGCCGAAGCCAAGGATGGAAGCGGGAAGTATGCGAGCTGTTCTGTGACGGTCGAGACCCCGTGTCCTTCAGGAGCAGTGGATCTTGGCTTGTCGGTGTATTGGGGTACAACAAACATCGGCGCGAGCAAGCCGGAGGACTATGGTGATTACTACGCCTGGGGCGAGACGGAGCCTAAGGAGAGTTATTCTTGGTCAACTTACAAGTACGGCACAAGTTCATCAGGTCCGTTCTTCAAGTACAACACTAGTGACTCTTATGGAACTGTGGATAATAAGACGGTATTGGAATCTTCGGACGATGTTGCCAGCGTAACGCTCGGTGGGAAATGGCGTATGCCTACGGATGCTGAGTGGACAGAGCTAAGGACAAAGTGTACCTGGACTTGGACAACAAACTATAACGGTACGGGCGTAAAGGGACAAATAGTTACCGCCACCAATGGCAACAGCATTTTCCTTCCCGCTGCCGGTTACCGGCGTGACACGAATCTCTACGATACGGGTTCCTACGGCTACTACTGGTCTTCGTCTCTCAACACGGACAAGCCCTCCATCGCGTGGTACGTCAACTTCAATTCCGGCACTGTGCGCAGGAGCGACTACGGCTACCGTTCCTACGGGCAATCTGTTCGTCCAGTTTCAGAATAACCGTGCAAACCGAGCGAAGAGGCAAGTTTGCTTGCACTCTTCCGAGGTGCAGCCGGTTCATTGCGGAGCAATAATTATTGTGCCTCGGACGGGAGCTAAAGTATTGGTGGCTATCGTGTATTCAAATAATGAATGATGGTCAGATGATGCGCCATATAAGAATATTTCTTATCTTTGTTGCAAATACTGATAGAAATGAAAACAACCACTGTCGCATTAGGGTCTCATTTTGACGAATTTATCCAGGCCTGCGTTCTTGGCGGCCGTTACACGAACGCCAGCGAGGTGATTCGTGCCGGGCTAAGGAGGCTGGAAGAAGATGAGCAGAAGATAGCGGCTCTCCGTGCTGCCATAGAGGAAGGTGAAGCAAGCGGGTATGTCGAAGACTTTGACTTCGAGTCCCACTTGGAGGAGTTGAAGGCAAAACGGAGGAGCAATGGCTAGGATCAGATTATCCAGAAAGGCAATAGCTGATTTGGATGGCATTTGGGACTATACCGCCCAAACCTGGTCGGAAGAACAGGCGGTCATCTATTTTACCTGTTTCCCGTGAAAAGAGATATGATGTCATAAAACCGGGGCTCTTTGGTTTGAAGGTATGGCATCACATTATTTTCTACAAAAAGGGCAACAATGGTTCCATTAGCGTAGATCGTATTCTTCACGAAAGAATGGACTATCAAAGACACCTGTAATAAAAATGGGTAGTGTTTCATCGAGTGTGTCCGCTAAAGCCCTCAAGAATCCCACATGGCAATTTCAACCCTTTTTTTGCCATTCCGCCTTCCGCTTTTCCCGATCTGTCACATCAGGATGAAAAACGGCCTTCCACGCACTTTCAGCTCCTGATGTGTGACATCAGGAAGTATCGGTCAACACTAGTCGGCAGAGAGAGTGGTGGCGAAGTCGAAAGGAGTGGTTGTGAGAGGGTTGCGTTGACGATGAGGGCAATGATGGCAATAGGAGATGGCGGTGATGCACTATTGTGATGCCTTTTTGTGTCCTCAAGGCTGTTGTTCAAAATCGTTTTGGGATTCACCCGTCGTAGAAGGCCCTGGAAGGCAGGCCCATCCCAAAACGACGACTTTTTGCCTCGTTTTGGGATTTACCCTCTCCAGACAGCCCTACAGGGCACATCAATCCCAAAACGATTTGGAACAACGTGGGTGTCTAGGTTGCGTATAGTCACCAGTGCCTCGGACGGATATTTAATACTCGGAAAAGGTGACCGAAAGTGACTGAGCTATTTGTCTTCGTAATGACCGTATGCGGACAAGACATCTACTTTCACGACTGCCTCTTCTATTTCATAGACCAGTCTATGCTTTTGGGAGATACGCCTGGACCATTGGCCCACTCTGTCTCCGGAGAGGGGCTCAGGCTTTCCAGTTCCGGTCTTCGGGTGTTCCTGAAGTTCCACCAATAACTTGCCAGCTTTTTTGAATGCGGCAGGTTCAGATTTTTTTAGTTTTGACAGATCCTCTATTGCTTGAGGAGCAAAAACTAGTTTGTACATTAAAGACTAGCCAATAAAGAATCCAACTCCTCTTTCCCAGACACCGAGGTGCCCTTACCTTCGGCAATACTCTTGCGAGCCTCGTCAATGCGGGCAAAGAACTCCTTCTTGCTGATAAGGCTGTCATCTTCAGTTATTGGCACAATTTTGAAGTTGCCTGTGCGGGAGGTCAAGATTACGCTTTCCCCACCGGCGGCCAGTCCAAGATACTTGCTTTGATTTGCTCTGAAATCGCGTATGCTTACAATAGTCATAATTACATCTTTTCTGCAAATATAATGAATACCATTTTGGTATCCAAATTATTGTGTATTATTATAGTTGTATCATGCTTATGACTGTTGTGGTTAAAACGTGGTTAAGTCTTTTGGCCTGTATTCCGGGCGCACAAGTAAAATACGATGAGTACAGTTATATTGCAGAGAAGATTGGTACGGCACCAAGAGGCGTGGCTGACCTGGTGTTCGGAGCCGGTGTAGGTTACGGCGAGGGCTACAGCCTCTTCGTGCAGTACAACCTTGGACTTACCAATTTCCAGTCCAGCGGCTATGACCCTGCAAAGCATTCCTGGATTACAGTAGGTTTCCGCTATTGTCCGAAAATCTTCCGCGCCGAAGAAGAAATGGATTTCTAAAGACAGCAGGGCCCTCTTCCGCAAGTGCCTAACCCACGAAGGCGAGGGTGGCGCAGCTGATGCGCACCTCGGGGCCGAAATGGGTTC
>CAMBRR010000042.1 GCA_945870315.1 uncultured Bacteroidales bacterium | reverse complement strand
ACCCGAAGATCGTTGAATGTTAATTTCTATATGTCGTTAAGACGTTACACTAGTAAATCAGGATTGTAAACCTCAAATAGACGATGTTCTTATCATTAAAGACGGTAATAGCTATTTAAAAAGAGTCTTCAGAATCAAAGAAGATATTGAGGCGGTAATTCTATCTTCAATAGCCATTCTAAGACCCAATAAGAACATTATAGATCCACAATACTTTACATACGTTCTAAGAACAGCATCTGTCTATAATGCGATGGCTAACTATGTTTCAGGTGCAGCCATTCCAAGAGTTGTGCTTAGAGATTTCAAAAAAATGAAGCTGAGGATACACAAGGACCTTTATAAACAGAAACAGGTTGCTACTATCCTCTCTGCATATGACTCCCAGATAGAGAACAACCAGAAGAGAATCAAGCTTCTTGAGCAGATGGCAGAGAACCTCTACAAGGAGTGGTTTGTTAGATTCAGATTCCCAGGTTATGAGACAGCTGAGTTTGAAGGAGGAGTGCCAAAGGGGTGGGAAATCAAGAAATTGAAGGAGTTCATCACTTTCTATAGAGGTAAATCATACAGTTCAGCAGACATTGCCTCTGGTGATTATGTCTTATTAAGTATGAACAATATCAGACCTTGGGGTGGTTACATTAGAGATGATTCCAGAGTGTTTGGTGGAGTCTTCAAGGATTATCAGTTAATCCACAAAGGAGACTTGATAATGTCCATTACTGATATGACTCAAGATAGAAGAATCATTGGATATGTGGGCATTATGGATGAGGAAAGAAATGATTGTGTAATAAGCACCCACCTCATGAAGGTTGTCTCCAAATACAACAATTATTTCCTTTATGGTATGTTTAACTTCTCTTTAAGTAGGAGTGTGTCAGAATATGCAACTGGAGCTAATGTCTTAGGACTCACTGACAAAATATTGAAAGAAATAAAAGCAATAGTTCCTTCAGATGAACTCATTTGTAAATATGGAAAGCAGGTTGCTCCTATCTGGGAAACAATATTCCATTTGAAGGATGAAATAGCAAATCTCACCACCCAAAGAGACCTCCTTTTGCCGAGGCTCATGTCTGGCAAGATAAACATTTAGTATTATGGCAGCTTTCATTAGTGAAGATCAAATCGAGCAGTCAATCTGCAATAGACTTTCCAAACCTGAATTTGGTTGGGAAAGAATAGAATGCGACCCTAGTGTAGCTGCTCAGGATGATGTCTGCAAGACTGGCCGTGCAAATTCAAGTGAGTGCATACTCCCTGGTATATTCCTTGAGTCACTCAAGAGGATCAATCCGCAGATAGATACTGAAATCCTTGAAGGTATTGTTCGTGATTTCCGTAAGGATTACACCGCTACGGATATGGTTGACACCAACTATAAGTTTTACCACCAGATTCGCAATGGTATCAAGGTTAAGACAAAAAAGAACGGCAAGGAAGACTTTGATATTGTAAAGATAATGGACTTTGACAAGGTGGATAACAACTCTTTCCACTGCGTCAATCAAATGTGGATAAAAGGCAGATTCAATTACAGAAGGCCAGATGTGCTTCTCTTTGTGAATGGTCTGCCAGTAGTGTTCATTGAACTGAAGAAGTCCACAGTAAAAGTTGAAGAGTCATACAATAAGAATCTCGTCAGCTACCGTAAGGATATTCCAAACATCTTTGCACTTAACCAGATCTGTGTTCTCAGCAATGGCATCAAAACAAAGATAGGTGCATGGAATGCAGGATACGAATTCTTCTTTGAGTGGCTTAAGGTTGATAGTGAGAAGGAGGTTGTCGATAGAAAGAAAATTGAGGATGATGGCCTTTCTATCATAAACCTCATTGACGGTCTCTTCAAGAAGGAAAGACTGCTTGACTACATAGAGAACTTCATATTCTTTGACAATAAACGCATCAAGATTATTGCGAAGAACCACCAGTACCTGGGTGTGAACAACCTTATGAAGAATGCAGAGAACCGGGAAGAATTGAAAGGTAAACTCGGTGTATTCTGGCATACTCAAGGCTCTGGTAAGAGCTATTCTATGGTGATGTTCGTGAGAAAGGTCAAGAGAAAACTTAATGGAAATTTCACCTTCCTGATTATCACAGATAGAGATGATCTTGACACTCAGATACACAAGACTTTTGTGCGTTCAGAGGTGATTGGAGATAAGGAGGAGTGTCAGCCTAAGAACGCAGAGCAGTTGCGGGAATTCCTATCCAGCAACAAACCTATGGTGTTCACCCTCATACACAAATTCCAATATGACAAGACAAAGAAATATCCTGTGCTGTCAGAGAGGGATGACATCTTTGTTCTTGTGGATGAAGCTCACCGTACACAGTATAAACAGCTCGCTGAAAACATGCACACAGGTCTCCCTAATGCGAACTATATAGCATTCACCGGAACACCTTTGCTAGGCTCAAAGAGGCTGACAAATCAGTGGTTTGGCAATTATGTGTCGGAATACAACTTTGCACAGGCTATTGAAGACGGAAGTACCGTTCCTCTATTCTATTCTCGAAGAGTTCCTGAGGTTGGCCTTACCAATGATTGGCTGGATACAGATGTAGATAAGATTGTTGAAGATGAAAATCTGAATGACAGAGAAAAGGAATTGCTGGAGAACTCGTCTTCAAGAATCATTGAGGTTATCAAACGAGATGAAAGGCTTGAGAAGATAGCTCAGGATATTGCACATCATTTCCCTCGCAGAGGATTCCTTGGCAAGGGTATGGTTGTCAGTGTTGACAAATATACCACTGTCCGCATGTATGAGAAAGTTCAGCACTATTGGGCAGAAGAAAAGAAAGCTATCATCAAGGAACGCAACGAGGCAAAGACCAAAGAAGAATGGGATAAACTCAACGGCATTCTCAACTACATGAACAAGGTTGACATGGCTGTAATAATCAGCGAAGAAGCCGATGAGAATGAGAAGTTTGAGCTGCAAGGTCTTGATATTGAAGTTCATCGCAAGAAGATGAACGAGATATCACCAGAAGGAAAAGACATTGAAGATAGATTCAAGGATAAGGATGATAATCTGTGCCTTGTGTTTGTCTGTGCAATGTGGCTTACTGGATTTGATGTGCCTTCGCTTTCTACATTGTATCTTGATAAACCGATGAAGGGACACACTCTTATGCAAGCTATTGCAAGAGCCAACCGTGTGTTCCCTGGCAAGTCATGTGGTATCATTGTGGATTATGTGAATGTCTTCAAGTATATGCAGGAGGCCCTCAGTGACTATGCTTCCGGTAATGGTGGTGGAGGCGATTATCCAGCGAAGAATATCACTCAGCTTATTGAAAATATTGACAAAGTAATAGAAGAGACTGACAAATTCCTTTTGAGCATTGGAGTAAGTCTTGACGATATAATTGCTGAGAAAGATAAACTGATCCAGGTGGATATGCTCCGAAAGGCATACAACTGCATTTTGGAGTATGATGAGCGAAAGAATAGATTCAAGGTACTTTCAAATTTGTTGATGAATCTCTATGAAGCTGCTATGCCTGAGATTTTTGAGCAAGGATGGTACAATGAGAAGTTCGCACCTATCAAGTACTTGCATGACTTATTCTGTAATGAAGTAGATGATGAAAAGCTGAGAAAAGCTAAAGCAAAGATGGCTGAGGTTTTGGATAGCAGCGTATCTTCTGAAAAGGCAGACAAGAATACTCCTCAATATGTAATCCATAAAGGCAAGGTAATTGACCTTAGCAAACTCGATGTGGATAGTATTAGAAAGGAACTGTCCGAAACTCCGTATAAGGCACTTGAAATAGAAGACCTTCGCTCATTTATTGAACAGGCATTGGAACAGCTTATAAACAAGAACTGCACTAGGCTTCCTTTCTCCCAGCGGTACAAGAGCATCATAGACCAGTATAATGCTGGTGGCTCTGAAAACGAGGATTACTATGAAAAACTGCTCCGTTTGTTGGAAGATCTAAAGCAAGAACAATCCCGTGCTGATGAAATGAATCTTTCTGAAGAAGAGCTTGAGATTTATGACCTCCTTATTCAGGATAGGAAGCTTACAAAAGCAGAAGAGCAAAAGGTTATTCTTGCTGCCAAGAATCTGTATACCAAGCTTCAGGCAGAAAGAGAAAAGGTCATGGTAGTTGATTGGTACAAGGATGAACAGCCTAGAAAAATGGTTTTCATCCTCATACAGAAATCGCTAAACAATGACCTGCCGGACAGCTATGATAGAATAGCATTCAATGATAAGGCAAATCTGCTTTTCAATCACATAGTTGATATGGCTGTTCAGGGATATGGTTGGGCTTAGTGACTCTTGTACTGGGAAAATGTAGTGATTCCCAGCATTTTTAACCTTTGAACGAGAATTATTGCTAGCTTTGTGTCTGTCACTGAAAAAGTGGCAGACATATTTTTTTGATGAAAGTGGTAAGCTTTTATCCTGGAATGGAAATCCGGAAAATTTCAATAGACCAGGGGCAAGAGCAGACTTCATCGCTTGTATGGTATCTCTCGCGTAAGCGATTGCATACAGGTGTGGGGCTGTTATTTGGTCTAGGGTCTTTCCGGAACCTCCATTCGAATAACGAGAAGGCTCCACATCTTTATGTTTATATACGACTATGTTTTGGGATATCTTTATTTCTTGGTGGTTCCTTCTTTACGTCTTTGCGCTTGTTTTTAGAGGCGTTGGAACAGGTTATTTATCGGCTAACGAAAACAGTTTGATAGAGACTTTATGTAGATGGGCAATGATAGGTTGCGTACTGATCGTTGCATTTTCTTTCAAGTATATACAATGGTGGGCAGCACTGGTTATGTTTCCTCTCGGATGGATTGTTGCAATGATTATGAGATTGATACTCACTCCTATTCTATTGCCAATGTCATCAAATAAAGCAGAGTCTGTTATATGCTCCATTCTTGCGGACTTGGCTACGGTGGGAAGCCTTATTCTGTTTATGATTTCACAATGCTAGATTATGACACTTTCTGGGTGGATAACACTTGCTGTCTTAATAATAGTTATAGCAGCATTGAATAAAGAAAAAATATCAGACTTCTTTGAGGATCTTGGAGACTTTTTCAAGAAACTGCAATCTGCGTCTAAAAGTCCAAAGAAGCCATCTTTTGAAGACGCCGTGAGACGCGAATTTAGGGATTCTTATAAAAAAGTTATAGAAAGCATAGACCGGCATCCAAAGACCAATGCTGAAAACAGGTTCGTGTTAAGATATGGAGCGATACAATCAGCTTTTAAAGCGAATGTTATAGATGACCCGGACTTTAAGAACCTGTGTAAATTAATGGCTCCAGGTGTTTTAGAAAAGATTGCAAATGAAGAGCGCAAAGCTGCCATAGCAAAATATTGTGGGCTACATAACGATGTAGATGAGTCCAAATTGTTTCTTGATTTAATAACGTTAGGTAGAAATTTAACAGACTCAGAACCTAAAAGAAGAATTGCACACTTGATTGTTTTGGGTGCAAGTTGGTGTCCGCATTCGGTGAAGTTCAAATCGAACTTGGATAAAAACGGAATACAGGGATATACATATATTGATGTTGATGAAGATTCGTCTCTGTTGGTGAAATATGGGTTAAATGAAGTTCCTACAACGATTCTGATTGACAATCACGGTGACATTATAAGAAAATGGGTAGGAAGCGAAGAAGATGGAAGCGATATACAAGAAATTACATCCATTATTAGCAGTAATGAATATACAATAATTCCATACAAGAAATAGCACTATGTTTTTACAATCTTGGTTCATTCCTTTTCTACTATCGTTTCCACTTTCTACTGCAATAACCTATGCGGGGAAGAAAGCTGGAAATGTCTTTTGGGAGAGAGTTGGAATGCTGCTAATTATAGTTAATCTAGCATTTCTCGTACTAACGATATTTGTGGCAGATAAATGGTGGTATGGCGTTGTGACATTTTTAGCCAGCTATCTAATTCAAATAATATACGGATTGATACGGCCACTACTCATGCTAACGATACCTAATATCTGGAGCCTTATTGAGATAGTAAGTGGAATTACTTTGCCTATTCTAAGTTTTATATACCTTTTTTCTTAGTAGACATTCTTTCAGTTATGATGAAAATCAAATTACTATATTACACAATAAAGTACGGCTATCTATATGAAAAGGCTGTAGATGATGTCGAACATTCAGGAAGTGTCATTACAGGCGATATGGGTATTGATATGTATATCGCATTAACAAATGTGTATGAAAAGATACGAAAGACAATAGTAGCCGACAACATTCTTTTTTGGTTTGCCGATGAGAGAGAACAATTAAACAGAAGATTGCTTAACAAATCACTACGAAAATACTGTAATCTTAGTTTCAGAAACCACAAGGAGTTTCTTGACTATGACGAAGCGCACGGTTATAAATTACTTCGCTTACTTCAAGACAAGTAATACGGATACAGTATGAACCTCAAGAATACACCTAAGCCTTGGCAAATCTGTGTGGAGATTGCCATTTCTTTTGGCCTCACAGTTGGAATAGCAGAAATAGCTGACCTATTGTGGAGTGCCATAGGAGGTGGCTTCAAGTCATTCGCGGTGATTGTTCTTATGGCAATTGCTTTTGTGATAATAGCAATCTACATTGATCGCATAGCCCGTAAAAGAGATTTGGTGTCACCTGTATATCTTGACGTACTCAAAGGGTCTTGGGGGATTATATTGGTTCTCTTTCTGGTGCTTGCAGTAGACTATACCGCACGTCAGACCAGATATCTTAAAGATTTCAAGAAAAGACAAGCTAAAAAGACAGAGATAGTTGAATTCCCATCCATTGAGATTGATCCTCTTATATTTGAGGATACAGTATTCCCTGATTATTATGATGGTAAATATTCGGTTCCTTCCAATTGGGGATACTTTGATAAAGAAGAATGGGATTACGCTTGGTTAGATATTTCAGAATATGAGGCTGGAGTATTCGAGGGGGTAAAAGGAAACAACCACATATACGTAACTATTCCTGATGAGCCTGTCATCTTGAAGTGGACATCAAAAAGACTGAAGAAATTTGCTGATTGGGCGACAGGATTGAATATCCCATATTGCCCTGTGGTTTATTCAAGAGATCAAGTCTGCTCCTACTATTACTATGCAATTGGTGGAGAAAAACTGGAAATTATCAAAGAGGACGATGAAGAGTATATCCCACAATACGCTATCTTCCTTGGTATCGCAGTGAATACTCAAAAGTATTTCACTATTGAAGAACTAACGTGGGCAACTGGATGTGGTAACACAGAGAAACTGTCTTGGCGTACCATAGATAAGAATACAGGTAAGGAGTTAACCATTAAGGACATTATCAAGCAGAAGTATCTTGGACTCTTCTACGAGCGAATGTTAGCGCATCTCTGCAATCGAGAGGGGTTATTCTCAAGCTTCTACTCAGAAGACTTTACAGAAAGGTCAAAGGTAATCCGTACTCAGTTCGATGGTATTGCTATAGTCCCTGAAGGAGTGGTAGTCTATTACCACCCTTATAAAATCGGTTGTGGAGCAGAGGGCCAGTACAACTCACTGATTCCATATGATGAATTAGAAGGCATGCTGAAGTGCACGATTGAACAGTAAATCTGTTTTTGTTGTGCGAATGTTGTGCGAATTTGATAAATCAAAAAGCTAACCTATTGACAAACAATAAGTTAGCTTTTATTTTTGTGCGGGCGAAGGGACTCGAACCCATACGCACTAGGCACCAGATCCTAAGTCTGGCTTGGCTACCAATTACAACACGCCCGCATTGGCCGAGGCCGATGGTGCAAAGATAAGGATTTTTGCAATTACCAAGTAATCTTCAAAGAATTACTAAACAAATCAATCCTCATCATCCTGATTTTCCTCCCGCTTCAGAAGGAACTCCCGATTGACCCCGAGAGAATCCAGAGAAGAACGGGTCTGCTCATCCAGGAGATCGAAAGAAGCGACATCCAGACTGTCAAGATCCAGTCCGAGGGCAGAAACACCCTGCGACATAGACTCATACTCCTCAAAGAAACGGGCCTCCTTGCCCTCCAGGGTATCCAGCGGTTCCTCTGCTGCAGAGACATAGCCCAGACTCTGCTTGTAATCGCTGATGGCCTTCTGGGAGCTGTTCTCCGAAACAGCAGCATCGACACCCTTGTCGAAAATCGTATGGATGGAGTTGGTCAGATTCATCGTGGTCTGGTCTATGACCTTCGTGAAGGCAGGCACCTTCTTGGCGCTCCTGTATTTCGCCTTGCCCAGACGGAACTTCCAGTCGTCGAAAGTACCGCTGAGGTTGATTCCGAACTTGAAGAGCAGAGGCGACCTGATGACCGAAACGTGATACTTGAACGATGAGTCCATATTCTGTATTCCGCTCATAGCCAGACGATAACGGTCCACATTGAGCATAAACGGGAATATCTCCAGGCAGGAATCCTGGAGCAGGCCCTCCACAGACATCTCGTCCACATGGATAATCTTCTTGTTCTTGAACATCAGCAGTTTCGCAAGCTTGCTGATGTCCGCATCATTGCGTATCTCCAGATCCTTGCCCACGATACGGGTGACTCCGCTGGCGCTTGGAATGAGTATGTTCATATTCTCATCCATGGCAGCGGTCGCAGCCACGGTGCAATCCAGCATACCATAGAAAGACTTGAGCATAGGCATTATGGTGTCCACCTGAGGAACGAGTTCGATAACCTTCTCGGCAGTGATATCCACAAGGTTCAGATAGAAACCGCACTTTATGTTCTTCCGGGTGCGGGTGGAATAGAAGGCCTCGAAATAGATATCTCCCATATTGGATGTCGCCACGGTGTTCGCAATCTGGAGACAGCGCTCCTTCATCGCAATCTCTGACTCCATCCAGTCTATGTCGAGGGTGGAATAGACTATACGCTTGGCTTCAAGATTGACATGTGCATCCACATTGCCTGGAACGACTATCAAATCGCTTTCCGACGGGGCCTCGGAGGAAACGCTCTCAACGCAGGCATTCTGGTACTCGTCGTCGTCCAGGGCGTTGAGATTCGCTATGGAGAGACTGTCCAGCCGTCGGCCGGCATCGTAGGCATTAAGCAACTCATTGACCTGCAGCATATCGGAGCTTATGTCAAGATCGAGAGCCACGGTTCCGTTCCGCAGCAGTGCCCTTCTGAGGCCGCTGACCGAACCTTTTGCCGATATGTCGGAGCTGCCGCTGCGCAGGGTGAACGACTCGAGATTCACACGGTCGTTGGTGAAGGAGCCCCTGAAATCACTGACGGTGTTGCGCAAAGGGAAGCGCGGAGTGGCGAGGAAGGCGCGCGAAAGATCTATGCGGCCCTTTATATCCCATTCCCTGTAATATTTCTTAAGGTCCTCGGAGAGACTGAATTTTATATCCTGCTTCTTGAGTTCCTCGTCCTGCATCCACTCGGGAACGGCCACAGGTCCCCGGAGACGGAAGGCCTTTGCAAAGAGAGAATCCCGCGGGGTGTCCGGATAGACACGGGCGAGGGAATCCAGCACAGCATTGCGGCGCAGGCGCTTCTCAAGAGAGTTCATAGCGGCATTGGCTTCCAGGGAGAAGTCCTTCAGGCCGGCACGCAGGGTTTCGCCCCTGAGAAAAAGGGCGCCGTTGCGGCTGGACAGCTTCAGCACCGGAACGGAACGGTTGTCCAGCTTCGGCGATATGCGGAAACTGCTGCTGGAATTGCGAAGTACCACGGTGCAGGAATCACTGTCCCGCAGACGCAGTCTGCCTATGGACAGTTCACCCATAAATGGATAGAAGTCTGCTTTCTTGCGCTCGTCCAGGAAATCCGCGGAATTCTGTGCAACTACCCCGACCCGGGAAGCGGAAGCCCTGAGCACATCCTTGTAAGCCGCGTATAGGCTGTCCAGGTCCAGGCTGAGGGCAAGCATCCTTGCGCCCTGCCTGACGCTGTCATCTGTCTTGTTTCCCCTGGCGGCAAGTGTGAGTTCCACACCCCTGAAGGCGGCTTCGAGGCTGTCTTTGGAGGAGCTGACACGCAACGAATCGCAGAGCAGCAGACCGGAGACGTCGGCCTTCGCGAAGTCGGCCATATTCAACTGCGAGGCACGTATATTCCCGAAAAAGCAGGCCTCCACGAGTCCGTCGGCACTGTAGCCGCTGTCCGCAGGCAGGTAATTGCATATCTGAGGCAGGTCAGCGGCAAAGTCGGCGTCGAAAGCGAATTTCGGGTCGCGTCCGGCAAGGTCGGCGGCACTGCCCTTCGCGCCCATCTGCAATCCGGGTATATCTACATTGAATATATCCACTGACGCGTTGACCGGCCCGTCAGACACGGCTTCGGCGTTTATATCCACTTCCAGAGTGCCGCTGTACTCCGTATATGACACAGACGATCTCGGTATCACGAGTTCGGCAGCAAGTTCGGGCATACGGCCGTCGGACGACCAGCAACCCTGCGCCAAAGCCGTTAGTGTCACACGCGCATCGGTGCCGACATCGCGTGCGCCCTCCCAGAATATGGGCCCGTAATCCTTCAGCAGCGGAGCGAGTTCGCAGCCGTCAATAGCCGCCTCCGCATCCATATATATGCCTTCATCGCGGAAAGCGAACTGCCCCGTCGCGCTGAGCGGTATGCCACCCAGGCGGGCGAGGAAACTCTGCAGATCCACGACGGTCACGCTGTCCTCCGGGAACGCAGCGACGGCGGAAAGCTCCAGAGGCACGGAAAGCCGGCCGAAAGAGCGGGTAAGGGCATTCAGGCACGCGTCCGCCTCGAGAGTAAGCTTGCGGGAACGGGCCTTGAGCCGCGCCTTGTCCAGAGAGAAGAGCAGGGTGTCGCTGCGCATACGGCCAAAAACCTTGAGCGCGTCTATGTCCAGACTGCCCTTGCTGTCGAAAGGGTTCTCCGTGGAAACGTTCCCCTTGAGGGACAGTTCCCCGAGCAGCAGCCGGGCGTGAAGAGTGTCGCGGGTGTCGCAAAAAACTATGTCCGGCCTGTCGTTCAGACGTATATGCCTGAGCCTGATAGACGACAGGGACGAACTGCTGCTGTCCGTGTCCTCCTTGTCGGAAGAGAGAGGGAGTATGTCGAGATTGGTCCTGCCATCATCGTAGAATTTGACAAAAGCCCTCGGAGCTTCCAGATTCAGATGGCGTATGTCTATGGTGCCCGAAACAAGGGCCCAGGGATTTATGGCCAGCGAAAGACGCCGGAAGGAGGCCAGGGTGTCAATCGTCTCTCCCCTGCCGCTGCGCAGAAGCACTATGTCCGGATGGGACGCCTCGGCTTCTGCATAGCGCTCGTGGGGGTAGGTCAGCAGGGCGTCATCGAGGGAGACGCTTACCGACGGGAAGTGACGGAAAAGATTCACGGACACCTTGCTGAAGGAGAGTTCTCCCTCAACATACTCTGCCGCAAAGCGGTTGACCAGTTTCGTGACAGGCCCGCCCGAAAGGACAAGCTGCAATATGAGAAGCAGTCCTGCCAGGGAGAGGGCCGTCCAGCCCAAGCCCCTGACAAGGCGTCCAAGAAACGTTTTCCTTTTCTTTTCCATCACCGTTTCCGAAGTATCCGAAGAAAGTAATTATAACTGCTTGAAGAAATCGTTGCCCTTGTCATCCACAAGTATGAAGGCAGGGAAATCCTCGACGCGGATCTTCCAGATTGCCTCCATACCGAGCTCAGGGTACTCAACGCACTCTATGCTCTTGATATTGTTCTGGGCAAGAATGGCTGCAGGGCCACCTATGGAGCCGAGGTAGAAGCCGCCGTGCTTCTTGCAGGCATCGGTGACGGCCTGGCTGCGGTTACCCTTGGCAAGCATTATCATCGAGCCGCCGTGGTCCTGGAATTCATCCACATAAGGGTCCATACGGCCGGCAGTGGTAGGTCCCATAGAGCCGCAAGGCATTCCGGCAGGGGTCTTGGCCGGGCCTGCATAATAGATAGGATGGTCCTTGAGATACTGAGGCATCTCCTCGCCGGCATCCAGGCGGGCCTTGATCTTGGCGTGAGCTATGTCACGGCCAACTATGATGGTACCCTTGAGGCTAAGACGGGTGCTGACAGGATACTTGGAAAGTTCCTTGCATACCTCAGCCATTGGACGGTCGAGGTCGATCTTCACGGCATCACCCTCTCCTGCATTGCGCAGTTCCTCAGGGATGAGCTCGTAAGGCTTGTCGTCCATCTTCTCGATCCATATACCGTCGGCATTGATCTTCGCCTTGATGTTGCGGTCTGCCGAGCAGCTGACACCCAGTCCTATAGGGCAGCTGGCGCCGTGACGCGGAAGACGGATCACGCGTACATCGTGGGCCATATACTTGCCGCCGAACTGTGCTCCAAGTCCGATTTTGTGGGTCTCCTCGAGCAGTCTTGCTTCGAGTTCGACGTCGCGGAAGGCACGGCCGGTCTCATCGCCGCTGGTAGGCAGGCTGTCATAGTAATGGGTGGAAGCCAGCTTCACGGTGAGAAGGTTCTTCTCTGCCGAAGTGCCGCCGATCACGAAAGCAATATGATAAGGAGGGCAGGCTGCGGTGCCGAGGCTCTTCATCTTCTCAACGAGGAAAGGGATGAGGGTACCCGGGTTCTGGATACGGGCCTTGGTCTCCTGATAGAGGTAACTCTTGTTGGCCGAGCCGCCGCCCTTGGTCACCATAAGGAAACGGTATTCGTCACCCTGAGTGGCCTCTATATCTATCTGGGCAGGGAGGTTGCACTTGGTATTGACCTCATTGTACATATCCAGAGGGGCATTCTGGGAGTAGCGGAGATTCTCCTCGGTGTAGGTCTTGAAGACGCCGAGGGATATGGCCTCCTCATCCTCGAAACCTGTCCATACCTGCTGTCCCTTCTCACCGTGCACGATTGCGGTACCGGTATCCTGACAGAGCGGAAGCTTGCCCTTTGCCGCAACCTCGGCGTTGCGCAGGAAAGTCAGGGCCACATATTTGTCGTTGGCGCTGGCCTCCGGGTCGCGGAGTATCGCGGCCACCTGCTCGTTATGCGAACGGCGGAGCAGGAAGCTTACGTCGCGGAAGGCGGTGTTTGTCATAAGGGTAAGAGCCTCCGGGCTGACCTTCAGGATTCGCTTTCCCTCGAATTCGCCGGTAGATACGAGCTTCTCGGAGCCCGGGATCTTGTAGTACTCGGTAGTGTCTTCGCCAAGCTGGAACATTGGCGCGTATTTGAACTCTGTTGCCATAATTTATTAATATATAACTAGTTATTCATCAAATATGTCTTCATAAACTCGTTCAGGTCGCCGTCCAGCACGCCCTGCGTGTCGGAGGTCTCGTAGCCGGTGCGCAGGTCCTTCACCATTTTGTAAGGATGCAGGACGTAGGAGCGTATCTGGCTGCCCCACTCGATTTTGCGCTTCTGCCCTTCCAGCTCCGCCTGCTTTTCCTGACGCTTCTTCAGCTCCAGGTCGTAGAGGCGCGACTTCAGTATGCGCAGGGCGTTGTTGCGGTTGTCCAGCTGGCTGCGCGTCTCGGTGTTTTCGACCACTATTCCGGTAGGTATATGGCGCACGCGCACACCTGTCTCCACCTTGTTGACGTTCTGTCCGCCCGCACCGCTGCTCCTGTAAGTGTCCCACTCAAGGTCGCCCGGGTTTATTTCTATCTCTATGGTGTCATCCACAAGGGGATATACGAAGACGCTGCTGAAAGTCGTCTGACGCTTGCCCTGCGCATTGAAAGGAGAGATCCTTACCAGGCGGTGAACGCCGCTCTCCGCCTTCAGGTAGCCGAAGGCGTAATCTCCCTCCACCTCTATGCTGCAGGACTTGATGCCGGCCTCATCCCCTTCGGTCTCCTCGGTGACCGTGGTCTTGTAGCCGTTCCTCTCCGCCCAGCGCAGATACATTCTCATAAGCATGGCGGACCAGTCGTTGGACTCGGTGCCGCCGGCTCCGGAATTGATGGTAAGTATGGCTCCGAGATTGTCGCCCTCCTGTCCGAGCATATTGCGCAACTCCAGCGCCTCCACTTCCGAAGCCGCTGCCCCGAAGGCCTTTTCCAGCTCCAGGGACTCCTCGGTTTCCGCCTCGTCAGAAGCGCCGCTGTCCTTTGCGAATTCCATAAGCACGTCCAGGTCTGCCACGGCTGCGGCTGCCCTGTCATATCCGTTCACCCAGAATTTAACCGAAGAACTTTCCTTCAGGAATGCCTCCGCCGCCTTGGGATCGTTCCAGAAATCAGGCGCAAGGGTCTTTTCTTCCCTGGCCGCCACATCTGCCCTTTTCCCCTCAATGTCCAGGCACTTGTGAAGCGCCTCCACCCGCTGCTGCAGGCCCCTGATCTGCTCTGTCGTTATCATATATCAAGCTCTACGTATATATATCCTGCAAAGATAGTATTTTTCCGGTGCAATGTCCAGATATTATCGAATAAGCGGGGGATAATCAGGCATTTGGAATATTCATACAATATGATTACCTTTGCTGCGCAGACTAGCCAAAAAACTTGGAATTGACCATTGTGCGCAGCCGGATCCCCTTCCCCGACTCGATATAACCTACTGACATTTGCGCACCAAATACACAATTATATGAAAAGATTCAAAACCCTGTCAGCGGCAATGATTTTAGCTGCCTGCTGTGCCTGCACCAACAAGGAGGTCTTCAATGACGAACCTCTGCCTTGTATCGATGCAACCACCGTTTCCCCTTTCGAAGAAAGCAGAACAAGCGTTTCGAGCGTTACGGACGGCGCCAACGTGTCCACCGTATGGACCGCGGGCGACGAGCTGGGCGTCTTCGACAGAAACGGCAACCACAAGCGTTTCCTCCGCAAGACCAGCGGGAATGAGACCAATCCAAAGTTCTATCCTGAAAGCGGCTATGTCACTCCGAAATATGCCTACTACCCTTACGGCAGCGACAATGCCGGACGCAGCAGCTCCGACTGTCTCGGAAACGTGCCTGCAGTCCAGGAAATGACAAGCGGCGTTCTCCACGGGGCCTACAAGACCGGAACCCTCAAGAGGACATCCTTCTTCTCCAACACCTACACTATGACCTTCTCACACATCCTTTCCGTGGTGGAAGTGGACCTCAACGCAGACGGTACCGTTCTCGCGGATGATGTACTCAAGACCGTGAAAGTCAGCGTGAAGCGCGGAGAGGACCAGGTACTGATCGCCGGAAGCTTCCACTTCAGCGCTGTAAACGGAAGCATTGCATCGAGCAATCTTGGCAGCGAAAGCGCAATCACAATGGACTGGGAAGAGGGCGTTGCACTTAGCGGCACCATTTCACGCTGGATAAGCGTACTTCCTGTTGTCAAGGCCGGAGACGTAATACGCTTCGAAATCACAGGAGAGAGCCACAATGCCGTACTCGAGCTTACTGCCGAGAAGGCTTTCGAACAGGGCAAGGGCTATGTATTCGACCTCAGTCTGAGCAAGTACAGCGACGTGCTCGTGGTTGACGGCGTCGCCCCTGGCACCGAACCGGAACCAACCCCGGAACCGGAACCAGAACCAGAGCCAACTCCTGAACCGGAACCAGAGCCAGAGCCAGAGCCAACTCCTGAACCAGAACCAGAACCAACTCCTGAACCTGAGCCAGAACCAGAACCAACTCCTGAACCTGAGCCAGAGCCAACCCCAGAACCGGAACCAGAACCTGCTCCGGTAGTGACGAGCGGAACCTTCAAGGCCGCCGCCTTCAATGTGGATGGTCTTCCTAACAAGGTGTCCTTCGTTACCATCAACCCCGACGGCCCAGGTTCAAGCGGAACCAGCACTATGGCAAAAATAGCCAACGGACTCGGCTGGGACATCATCGCAGCCAGCGAGGACTTCGCATATCATTCACAACTCGCATCCGGACTTTCGAACTACAATGCTGGCACCTACAGGGGTTCCATCTCCTCCGCACAGCTCTACAAGCGCGCCGACACCGACGGTATGTGCTTCTTCTGGAAAAAGAACGGCGTCAGCGCCAGCTCGGAGACTATGGTTCAGTACAAAGATGAATACGGCGGACTGACCAGCGGCGCCAACACCTGCATAAAGAAGGGCTTCCGCTACTACGAGGTAACCATAGCCGAAGGCGTTGTCATCGACGTATATATCACTCACATGAACACCTATAGCGGCAGCGGAAACACCGAAAGCAACGCCTACGTTGCAGCCGTGCTCGGCCAGCTCCGCCAGCTCCGCGACTACGTGCTCGCAAAAGCTGCGGCAAACAAGAGACCGGCAGTGATTATGGGCGACACCAATATGCGCTACACCCGCCACGACATCCAGAAGAACCTGCTCGACTATGTCGCATCCTGGACCGACGCAAACGGCGTGAGCGGCTACACCGTATCCGACCCATGGGTTGAGAAGTACCGCGGAGGATTCTATCCATCCTGGAACAGCAAGTCCCTGATGACCAGGGCAATGTTCAAAGGTGACACCGAAAACGACATTGTCTGCTCGAACGACCAGCGCGGTGAGGTTGTGGACAAGATCTGGTATGTCAACGTTCCGGGTGCAGCAGTGCAGCTTTCCGTGGAGGATCACTACAATGACGTGACAAACTTCACCAAGAGCACCAGCAACGTTTCCTACTCCGGCGTACAGATGGAAGATGCCAACGGCAACATCAGCAGCGGCAACATCTCCTACACCAAGAACGTAGGTTACTCCGACCACTTCCCTGTTGTAACGGTATTCAAGTGGACCAAGACCGAATAGGTTTTTCCGCATCACAGATCGAAGAGGATGACATCGGCTGATGTCATCCTCTTTT